>DASURJ010000772.1:0-16223 GCA_036280115.1 Gemmatimonadaceae bacterium | reverse complement strand
CACCCGCTCTCCCCGCGACGATGCCCATCATTGCCGCGCCGACGCCACCGCCGGCGCCGCCGACCAGGCCACCGAAAAGCCCGCCCGCCAGGTTGCCGAGCTGCTCATCGACTCGCACCGTCGTGCGCCCGTTTCTCGGCATCACGGAGATCTGCATCTTCCGGTTCTGATTGGACACGGACCACGAGAACGTGCGGCCCACGGAACCGATCTGACCGACTTCGCCGACCTCACGTCGGATGATGTCGAGGACGAGGTCGTAGTCGCGCTCCGGCATCTCGCCGTCGATCGTCGCGTCCACGAGAATGCGGATCGGGGTGCCGAGGAAGATGTTCGCCTTCTGTTTCGGTCCGTCGCTCACCACGACCGCGGGTGCCGGCCCTCGCGGGACGCGGACCGGAACGTCGGTCTTCGCACCAGGGCTTTGCACCTGACCAAGCCCGTGCTCCGCGAGCGCCCGCTCGACGAGAGGCTCCGGGATTCCCGCGTCCACGGCCGACGCGCGTACGTCCTCCAGCCGATAGGCGCTCGAGGCGGACAGAGGACGCGCCGGGCGCTCCGCCAGCGCAGGCAGGGGCGGGGCCGCCTGCGCGCTCGTGTGGGCCTGCAACTCGGCAGCCCGCCGCCACACCGATTGCGCTTGCGTTTCCGATACGAGCTGGCGGCTGTTCGCGGGCCGCGTGCGGTCCGCGACTTCAGCGTCGTGCTGCGACTTCGAGAGTGCCTCGGCCAACGCACCACACGTGTCGAACCGCTCCGAAGGCGACTTGGCGAGGCAGCGATCGACGATCGTCGCCAGCGCAATGGGGACATCCGGTGCGACGTCGCGAAGGCGTGGCGCCTCACGAGTCACGTGCGAGACGAGGATCGCGGACGGCGTGTCGCTATCGAACGGGAACCTGCCCGAGAACGCGAGGAACGCGACCACGCCGACCGCATACACGTCACTGCGCCCGTCCATCGCCTCGCCGGTGACCTGCTCCGGGCTCATGTAGTGCACCGTGCCTAACACCTGTCCGGTCGCGGTGAGCTGCTTCGATTCGGCGAGCCGCGCGATCCCGAAGTCGGTGACAACGGCGCGGCCGGTGGCACGGTCTATGAGAATGTTCTCCGCCTTGACGTCGCGGTGCACGACGCCGCGCGCGTGCGCGTACCCGAGTGCGAGGGCGACATCCCGGAGCTGCGCGACGGTTTCCGCGAACGGCGGCCGGCCCATCTCGTGAATCCGCTGCGCGAGCGATTCACCGTCCACGTACCCCATGACGAAGAACACCTGGCCGTCGATCTCGTCGGCGCGGTGAATCGGTACGATGTTCGGGTGGGAGAGGTGCGCCGCCGTGCGGGCCTCGCGGAGAAACCGCTCGCGAACGTCGGGGCTTCCCGCGAGGTGCGGGGGGAGCGTCTTGATCGCGACGAGGCGGTCGAGCTTGAGATCGCGGGCGAGAAAAACGATCCCCATCCCGCCTCGGCCGATTTCCCGCTCGACGGCGTACTGTCCTGCAAGGGCGCTGGCGAGAGCCTCGAGTTCGGCAGTCATGTCGGGCTGTCCGAGGCCAGGGTGGTGTTCGAGAATCCGGGTGCGTCACGTAGCCGACCGTCCGGCACTACGATCGGACCGCCCAAGATGTGTCCGAACGTGCTCTGTGGCGAGAGCGCGTCCGCGGACTGTCGCACAGTGGCGACGGGCGCGAGTAGGCGGCGCAGCCGTTAGATTTCGCGCACCGTTCGTAACGATCTGACCTTCGTTTTTTCGAGGACGTTGGAATGGCCACTCAGACGCTGCCGACCGCCGATACCGCGCACGATGCGTTTCCCATCAACGGAACCGACTTCGTCGAGTTCTACGTGGGCAACGCGAAGCAGGCGAGCCACTACTACCGCGCGGCGTTCGGGTTCCAGCTCGTCGCGTATCGGGGGCCCGAAACGGGCGTCCGCGACCGCGCGAGCTACCTCATGCAGCAGGGGAAGATTCGTCTCGTGCTCACGACGGCACTCGCTCCCGAGTCGCCGATCGCCGAGCACGTGCATCGGCACGGGGACGGCGTGAAGGACTACGCGCTGTGGGTCGATGACGCGCGGACGGCGTACGAGACTGCCGTACAACGAGGCGCCATCGCGAAGGCCGAGCCGCGCGTCCATCGCGACGACGATGGCGAGGTGGTGATCGCCGCGATCGGCACGTACGGCGACACCATCCACTCGCTCGTCGAGCGTCGGAACTATCGTGGCCTCTTTCTCCCCGGCTTCCGCCCCGTCCAGCCCCGCTTCCGGCCGCCCGAAGTGGGGCTGATTTACGTCGACCATTGCGTCGGGAACGTCGAGCTCGGGCAGATGAACCGCTGGGTCCAGTATTACGCCGACGTCATGGGGTTCCGGAACCTCATCACGTTCGACGACTCCGACATCAGCACCGAGTACTCGTCGCTCATGTCGAAGGTGATGGCGAACGGGAACGACCGCATCAAGTTCCCGATCAACGAGCCGGCGTCGGGGAAGAAGAAGTCGCAGATCGAGGAGTACCTCGACTTCTATCAGGGCCCGGGCGCGCAGCACCTCGCGCTCGCGACCGACGACATCATCGAGACGGTCACCGCGCTGCGCGATCGCGGCGTCGAATTCCTCAAGGCGCCGACGACGTACTACCAGGAGCTGCAGGACCGTGTCGGGAAGATCGACGAGCCGATCGACGCGCTCGAGGAGCTCGGGATCCTCGTCGACCGCGACCCGGACGGGTATCTCCTGCAGATCTTCACGAAGCCGGTCGAGGACCGGCCGACGCTCTTCTACGAGGTCATCCAGCGCAAGGGCGCGAAGAGCTTCGGGAAGGGGAACTTCAAGGCGCTGTTCGAGGCGATCGAGAAGGAGCAGGAGCTGCGAGGGAACCTGTAATGCCGATCTATCACACGCTCGGAACTGTTCCCAAGAAGCGGCACACCGTTTTCCGGCGCCCCGACGGCGGACTGTACGCCGAAGAGCTGATGGGGCACGAGGGGTTCGTCGGGACGTCGTCGCTCCTGTATCACACGTACCCGCCCACGACCGTGAAGTCCGCGCGCAAGCTGCGCGAGGTGACGTGGGAGGCGGACGACGACACGTCGCTCCGACACCGCCACTTCCTCACGGCGCGCGCCAAGAAGGGCGGGAGCCCCACGCTCGATCGCATTCCGCTGCTCTTCAATGCGGACATCGCGATGCTGTACGTGGAGCCCGACGAGATCGACGCGCACTTCTACCGGAACTCGCAGGCGGACGAAGTCGTGTACGTCGTGGAGGGGTCGGGGACGCTCGAAACCGTCTTCGGTGACCTGCCCTATGTGCAAGGAGATTACGTAGTTATCCATCGTAACATCCTGCACCGCTGGAAGCTCGACACCGCGAAAGGGCCGGCGAAGCTCGTGGTGTTCGAGAGCCGCGGCCACGTGCGGTGGCCGAAGCGGTATCGCAACGAGTTCGGCCAACTGCTCGAGGGGGCGCCCTTCAGCGAGCGCGACATCCGCCGCCCCGGCGAGCTCCGCACGCACGACGAGAAGGGAGACTTCCGCCTGCTCGTGAAGCAGTACAACGCGATCAACGAGCTGATCCTCGACCACCACCCGTTCGACGTCGTGGGGTGGGACGGCTACTTCTACCCGTGGATCTTCAACATCCACGACTTCGAGCCGATCGTCGGCCGCATCCACCAACCGCCACCGGTTCATCAGACGTTCCAGGGCGACGGCTTCGTGATCTGCTCGTTCTGCCCGCGCCCGTACGACTTCGACCCGCAGGCGGTTCCCGCGCCGTACAACCACAGCAACGTGGACTCGGACGAGGTGCTGTTCTACGCGTCGAGCGAGTTCATGAGCCGCAAGGGGATCGAGTACGGGAGCGTCACGCACCACCCGGACGGTCTGCCGCACGGCCCGCATCCGGGTCGCGCGGAGGCGAGCATCGGCGCGAAGTACACGAACGAGCTCGCGGTGATGATGGACTCGTTCCGACCGCTCAAAGTCGCGAAGCCGGCGCTGGCGTTCGAGGATCCGAAGTACCACCAGAGCTGGATCGACTCGCAGCACGAGACGTTCAACCCGCCGACGAGTTGAGCGCTGCGAAGCGGCGCTACCTCCGTCGCTCAAATGCCGCTATCGCGTTCCGCGTGAAGTCCGACATCACCAGCGTGCCGCTCATCGCCGCCCGCTCGGGCAGCAGCGTCTCCCACGAGTCCGTCCCCTCCCAGAGCGTCTGCTTGAGCTTCGTGATCGCCTCCGGATTGAATGCCGCCAGCTTGTGCGCGACGGTGCCGAGGACCTGATCCAGGGCGGCGACGTTGTCGCAGATGCGCGTGTACAGGCCGTGCCGCTCGCACCAATTCGCGTCGCGCCAATCGGCGTCGAGGGCCAGGGCGGAGAGGGCTGCTTTGCCGACCTTCCGCTCGATGGCCGGGCCTACCACGAACGGACCGATTCCCACCGCAAGCTCGCTGAGCCGAACCGGGGCCTCGGGTACAGCGAGGACGTAGTCCGATGCCGCGACGATCCCGACCCCGCCGCCGACCACCTTGCCCTGGACGCGCGAGATGATCGGCTTCGGGCAGTTGCGCATCGCCAGCATCACGCGCGCAAAGCCCATGAAGAACTCCTTTCCGGCCTCGGGCGAGTCGATGCGCTTGAGCTCGTCGAACGACGCGCCCGCGCAGAACGTTCCAGCGCCTTCGCTCCGAATGACAACGACCCGCGTCGCCGGGTGCTGGCTCACCGACGCGATGCGCCCCGCGATGTCGCGCAGCAGCGTCGCGGGGAGCGAATTACTCTTTGGGTGGTAGAAGGATACGGTGGCTATCCCGTCCGTGATCGAGCAGGTCACGACGCCGGACCCGAGCGCCTCGGTGCTGGTGGGAGTAGGAGTCAGCATAGGATTCGCGGGTGGGTAAATGCAGGCCGCAACGGCGCAGGTCGGCGCGGCGTTAGCCATTGAATTCCAATGAGATTGGTGTTTAATACACGAAAGCGAACGCCCTCGGAAGACCGTTCGGTTCATCGCGTTTCGCGCGGTCGCGTCGAGGCCCCACTGTCGCCGGAGTAACGAGTGATCGATCAGAACTCCACGGCCACCTCGGCCGCGAAGGACGCCTCCAAACGCCACGGAAACGACGACCCCACGAAGGTCGCCGAGTTCGAGGCGCGCATTGCCGCGGGCGAGTCGATCGAGCCCAAAGACTGGATGCCCGAGCGGTACCGTCGGCAGCTCATCCGCATGATGTCGCAGCACGCCCATTCGGAGATCGTGGGGATGCTGCCGGAAGGGAACTGGATCACAAGAGCGCCAACCCTTCGCCGCAAAATGGTCCTGCTCGCCAAGGTGCAGGACGAGGCAGGCCACGGCCTCTATATCTACTGCGGAACCGAGACACTCGGCGTCGATCGCGAGGAGCTCGTCGATCAGTTGCTCACGGGGGCGGCGAAGTACTCGAGCATCTTCAACTACCCGACGCTCACCTGGGCCGACATCGGCGTCATTGGGTGGTTCGTGGACGGTGCCGCCATCGTGAACCAGACGATGCTCGCGAAGGCCTCGTTCGGACCATACGCGCGAGCGATGGTGCGGATCTGCAAGGAAGAGAACTTCCACAAGAAGCAGGGCTACGAGAGCGTCGCCACGCTGGCCGCAGGCACTCCGGAACAGAGAGCGATGGTGCAAGACGCCGTGAATCGATGGTGGTGGCCATCGCTCATGATGTTCGGCCCGAGCGACAAGGACTCCCCGAACTCCGCGGAGCTCATGCGGTGGCGCGTCAAGCGCGAGTCGAACGACACGCTGCGGCAGCGCTTCGTCGATCTCACGGTACCGCAGGCGCGGGCCGTGGGCCTCACGCTGCCTGATCCGGACCTTCGTTACGATGAGGAGTCGGGACACTGGCTGTTCGGCGCGATCGACTGGAAGGAGTTCCACGAGGTGATCTCGGGTAACGGCCCGTGCAACCGTGAACGGCTCGCCGCGAGGCGGAAAGCGCACGAGGACGGGGCGTGGGTGCGTGCGGCGGCCGAAGCGTACGCGGCGAAGCGCCAGGCGGCGGCTGACGCGGCATGAGCAACGAGACCGCCGCGCCTACGCCAGGCACGTCGCAGACGGCTCCGGACACGCAGTGGGATCTCTGGGAGGTCTTCACTCAGGAAGGCGAGGGCGCGCCGCACGAGCATGCGGGGAGCGTGCATGCGACCACCGCGGAGCACGCGATGCAGAACGCGCGCGACGTGTACGCACGGCGCGGTAAGGTCGTGAGTCTCTGGGTTGTGCCGACCGCGTCCATCATCGCCTCGGCGCCGAGCGATGCCGGACCGCTCTTCGACCCGGGGAATGACAAGGCGTATCGGCATCCGCAGTTCTACAAGGTGCCGCGCGGAGTCAGGGGACTTTGAGTCGGGCGTCGGGATCGGGAGAGCAGGAACCGGGAACCGGCGCCGGGGAACCGAAGGCGGACAGCGGCTGGGTACCGGGCGCGCGGCCGGCGACAGCCACCTCGGGGGTCAGCGAGAATCCGGCGTTGGAGTACGTCCTCCGGCTCGCCGACGATCGGCTCGTCCTGGGCCATCGCCTCTCGGAGTGGTGCGGGCACGCGCCCATTCTCGAGGAAGACATCGCGCTCGCGAACACGGCCCTCGATCTCATCGGGCAGGCGTCCGCGCTCCTCAAGCTCGCGGGTGAGATCGAGGGGAAGGGCAGGACCGACGACGCGCTCGCCTATTTCCGCGATGCGATCGAGTTCCGGAACGCGCAGCTCGTGGAGCTGCCTAACGGCGATTTCGCGGCCACGATCGTGCGGCAGTTCCTGTTCGACTCGTGGGATGTGCTCCTCCTCGAGCGGCTGACGGCATCGTCGAACGCGACGCTGGCGGGCATTGCGGCGAAGGCGCTCAAGGAGGCGAAGTACCACCTACGCCACAGCGCGGAGTGGGTCCGGATGCTCGGCGACGGCACGGCGGAGAGCCGTGCGCGCGCGCAACGCGCGCTCGACGACCTGTGGCCGTACACGGCCGAGCTGTTCCTGACCGACGCGGTAGACGACCACGCAGTTGCATCCGGGCTCGGCGTGGACAGCGAGTCGCTTCGTCCGCTCTGGCTCGGCACTGTCGACCGCGTCCTCACCGAGGCGACGCTGACGAAGCCTGTCGACGGCTTCGCGCCGCGCGGCGGGCGCACCGGCCGCCACACCGAGCACCTCGGACGCATGCTCGCGGACATGCAGAGTCTCGCGCGCGCGCACCCCGGCGCGTCGTGGTAACGGTCGCGGACTCGAGACGCGAGCAGATTCTCGCGTGGCTCGAGGAGGTGAAGGATCCCGAGGTCCCCGTCCTCAGCATTCGGGAGCTCGGTGTGCTGCGCGATGTAGAGCTCGACGGGGATGAGGTGATGGTCGTTCTCACGCCGACCTATTCAGGCTGCCCGGCCATGCGCGTGATGGAGGACGAGGTCGTGCAGGCCCTGCATCGGCGCGGCATCGAGCGCGTGAGCGTGCGGACGGTCTACTCGCCCGCGTGGACGACGGACTGGATGTCGGCCGAGTCGAAGGCGAAGCTCGAAGCGTACGGCATCGCGCCGCCGGGCCGGGTCGAGCAGGACGACCTGGTCCCCCTCCGCCGCCGCAAGCCGGTGCCGTGCCCGTACTGCAAATCGGTGAACACCACGATGCGGAGCGAATTCGGCTCCACGGCGTGCAAGGCGATCCTGTTCTGCAACGCCTGCCACCAGCCGTTCGAGCTCTTCAAGGCCATCTAGCGAATCGGGCCTGGGCGTGCGCGTTTTGGTGATTCGGCGCGCAACAAAATGATGATGGTGGCGGGGCCGGTGGGAACCACGATGACGCGGATGACGCGAAAACTACCGGATGAAAGACGCCACCCGTCGCCAGGAGCCCCACGTGCTCGAGAAAGAGCTGACCAACACAATCATTGGGGCGTTTTACGCGGTCTACAACGCCCTCGGATATGGCTTCCTGGAATCGGTGTACGCGAGATCGTTGTTGCTGGAGTTGCGGCGCCGCGGCATACGAGCGTTGCGCGAGGTTGGAGTTGACGTCTACTACCTTGGTGAGCCGGTTGGACGTTTCCGCACCGATTTGATCGTCGAGTCGCGGGTAATTGTCGAGGTCAAGGGAGGTCAGTCCCTCGGCCGGACGGATCGGGAACAGTTGTTGAACTACCTCCGCTGCAGCAACCTGGAGGTCGGACTCCTGATGCATTTCGGTCCGCGACCAGCCTTCCAACGCGTTGTTGCCGAGAATGCTCGTCGCCGTCATTCGGCGGTTTCCGCGTCATTCGCGTCATCGTAGTTCTCTCCCGGCGTGCGCAGCGGACCCTGGCGGCCGGTCGCAGTAACGGACCATCTGGCGCTCCGCGCCGCCGCTCGCGTCCGCGATCAGCTGGAGAAACTGGCGGAGGCCCGGGAGGCGAACGAACATGCCCACGAGCGCCCAGCCGAGATGCACGTGCTCGAGCGCTCTCGCGATCGCGGCCACGCCCTCCACATCGCCGGTGCCATCGCCCGGATCGTACGTAATGCGCGAGAGTGAGCGTGACGGGTGCCGCTCGGCGGGCACGATCTCGAGCCCAGTGGGGTTCCGGGCGGTGAACCAAGCACGAACCTCCGAGCACGGCCCGCACTCCTCGGCGACATAGAGCGTCGCGCGTGGGGCGAGAGCGCTGACGTCCGCCGGACGCCACCGCGGGATCCATGACCTGACGAGCGACGTGTACAGCGCCCACCGCTCACCGAATCGCCGTTCGAGGTCCGCACCTTCATCCCCCGCCGCGAAGCCTGCCCCGTAGATCACGGCCATGGCTCCGGCCGCGGCAACCCACCAACTGCCGAGCATCGCGCCCCATGCAACGAGCACGAGGGTGGCGGAGAACTGCATCGGGTTGCGGACGTACGCGTACGGACCGCTCGCCACGAGACGCGCGGGCGCGTCGAAGGGAACCGGCGTTCCCCCGCCGCGAGTAGCGAACTCCTGAACGGCGCTCATCCCGAGCAAGCCGAGGGCCGCGACACATTGAAGCAGGATCGCCGTCACCCACACCGGACGTGCTGTGAGCGCAGTCCACGAGCCACTCGTACGCTCGAGGATCGCCTGTGGCAGCACGCCAAGCGCCAGTACAGTGAACGCAATGGCCTGAAGCAGCGCGCGAGTCCCCGGACGGGTATTCGTGCGTGTGAGCTTGGCCAGTGCCAACCCGGGCACGAGGCACAGCACGATCGCCACCGCTTCGCCGACGAGCCACCGGTCGCCGAGCAAGACGACCGGGCGCATCTGCGGCATCGCGATCACGTCGAAAGTGACTGCACCCAATACGACGAGCGCGGGGGACGCATAACGAGAAAGCAGCGCGGGAAGCACGCCCCAGAGGACCGCCCATCCCAGATACAAGTCGACGGGAAAGCCGGCGAACGTCGCCTCGTTGACGCCGAACGACCACCATCCCGCCGCCATCGCGAGCAGGTGGAGCACGTAGAGGGTAGCGGCGCTCCACGCCGTTGCGAGAACGGCTGCCGCGCGCTCGCGACCGGTGGGTGGGGCCCAGAGCCAGGCAAGTACTGCGAGCGCGAGCGGAAGGTACAACGCTGCCGCGCGGATCAGCGTCACCCGGCCCATACCTAACGACGACCAGTATGCCCTGGAACCGCATCGCCTCGCGGTGTCGCGAGCGTTTCGATCAAGTACCCGGCGGCGACCGACACGCCGTAGCGCTCGAGCGGAACGAAGTACCACGCCGGGTCGAGGCGGCGGCGATACCTGAGCTCCCAGGTGACGCGCGTCCGGTCGTTGTCCACCGGTTCCCAACGCACCGTGGCGTCCTGCCACGCGAGCCAGTGGGTGACGTAGGTCGAGTCACTCACTGCCATGAAGCGCACGAACGTGGTGCCGGCCGCACTCACCTCGAACACGACCGCGCCGTTGTGATGCTCGCCGTGCAGCATCATGACCGAGCGCCGGTCGCCGATGTCGAGCCCTGACCCCGACGCGTGCGCCGGCGCGGGGAACCCGAGTCGAAGGAACGGCGGGAGCGTGCGATCGAAGCGTGGCGTTTCGGCGAGGGCGTTGCGGACCGCATGCGGCGACGCATCGACGACGCGCGAGACGATCACGTGCTCGTCGCGGTCGAACTCGAACCCGGGCATGACGCCCTCGAGGCCGAGTGGCACGATGACCAGACTCACGGCGCCGCGCCAGGACGATCCGCCGCGCCCTGTGCTGGACCCACGAATCCAGTTGATGACGAGACCGACGAGCGTCCCGATGAGAAAGAAGATGGGCGCGGCCATGAGGATGCAAACGAGCGCCTCACCGAAGATCACGCCCGAGAGACAGAGTGCGATCGCAATGACCTTGTTCACTGTGCCGATGGCGGTTCTCGGTCGCGTGTGCAGCACCATGAACGCGAGTAGCGCGGGAATGCCAATGAACACGAGCGACGTGTGCTCGAGCTCCGTCAGGACCAGAACGCGGAACGCGATGCTCGCCGCGACGAGCGCTCCGAGGATGGCCGTGAGGAGCCGTTTCGCGTGTTTTTCGGAGTCATCAGTCATGCGATCCTCGCGACCTGAATGGCGGCCGGGTCGGGGATCAGCTTCGCGTCATCGAGAAGCGCGATGACCCGGCGGCGGAGGGACCGAAGGACGGGCAGTCGCGCCACCTTGATCGCGGCAACGACGAGATCGACGGCACCCGCGGTGAGGGCGGTCGTCCGCCGGTGCCCGGGCGAGGCATCGTGCAGGAAGAAGAGCAGTAACCCCATGTGCAGCGCCCAGAGCGCGACCGGCGCCAACCGCGCCAGGTCGTCCGGAAGCGTTTCGTCACCGAGCGCGTCGGCGAACACGGCCATGCTTTGCAGCCGGTGCTCGCGCGTGGCGTCGCCGAAGAAGGAGAGGGCGTGTCGCGGATCGCCGGCGAAGCGGAGCAGGGCGCCCATGAGCGGCCGGTCGTGGCGAAGGATGTCCAGCTTGGAGTGAAACGCGAGGGCGAGTCGGGCTCCCAGCTTCGCATGCCCGCCGAGCTCGGCGGCGACCCGTCGCGCGTGCTCCTGGGACACCTGGTCGTAATACGCGAGGACGATGGCGTCCTTGCTCGGGAAGTAGTGGTAGGCGGCGCCGAGGGACATGCCGGCGCCGGCGGCGACGTCGCGCATGGTCGTGGCGTCGAACCCTCGTTCGCGGAAGAGGGCGAGGGCGGTGGCGTAGATGCGCTGTCGGGTGTCCTCACCCTTGGCGGTGGCAGTTTTGAACATGTTCAATAACTGCTCCGAACCCTGGGGTTCGTCAATAGGCAATTTTGAACACGTTCAACGAGCGCCCCGCGCGCGGTATATCACCTCTGGATGGTGGGCCACCTCACGCTCCGAGAGCCCGACCCTGGCGCGCAGACCTCGCGACCGGTCAACTCGACATCTCGACCGGTCTACGAACGGCAGGAGGACAGGATGGACACGATGGGGCAGGATTGCCGGATGGCGCTCCGCGGAGTGAGAACTCCTCACACAGAATGAAAGGGGGAACAGCTCTCATGGACGGTGCCCGCCCTGGGAGCTGTTCCCCTCTTTTTAGGCCGCTTGCGCGAGCGACCCTGCCGCCGCCCGAATCATCTTCGTCATCCCGTTCAATCCTGTCCAACCCCCTCCTGCCTTTTCCTACCCAGACTGGTCCCGATGCCCGCCTGGCGCGGTGGCGCTCGGAGAGAGCAACGGCAAAAGACAGGATGGACAGGATGAACAGGATGACGAAGATGACCAACGCGGCGGCAGCGTTGGTCGCTCGAGCGGCCTGACAAAGAGGAGTGGGGAACGGCCGTCCGGGACGCCGCCGTCCCGGAGACTAGGCAGAAAGCAGAGCCTCGATCCGCGCAGAAATGCGATCGGCGTCAGGCAACACCGCGTCGAGCAGGACCGGGTGATACGGCATGGGGACATCCGCAACCGCCAGGCGGTCCACCGGAGCATCGAGGTACCAGAACGCTTCGCGCGCTACCACCGCCGCGATCTCGGCACCAAAGCCCGCGGTCAGCGTATCCTCGTGCACGATGAGGCACCGCGAAGTTCGGCGCACGGAGTCCAGGATCGCCTCACGATCCCAAGGCACCACAGTCCGGAGATCGAACAGGTCCACCTGGTCCCGAAACCGGTCGGCAGCGTCCACGCAGCGGTGGACCATCGCGCCCCAGGTGACGACGGTGATGTCCGTGCCCTGGCGCAGATGGGTCGCCTTACCTAACGGGACGATGTAGTTGTCGCCCGGATAGTGCGCGCTTCCGTCGCTCGTCATGAGAAGCGAGCGGTGCTCGAAGAAGATCGTCGGGTTACGGCTGCGCATCGCCGCGCGCAACAGGCCCACAGCGTCCGCGGCGTTCGACGGCATCACCACATGCCAGCCGAGCGCGTGCGCCCACGTCACCTCGCCGCTCAGGGAATGCCACGGGTCGCCCACGTCCTTTCCGAACCCACCCGGCATGCGCACGACGATCGGAGCACAGAAGCGGTTCGCCGTCCGCCACCGCATCGTCCCGCAATTGTTCAGCTGCTCGTGCGCGGGATCGGCATACTTGCGGAACTGGATCTCGGCAACGGGCATGAGGCCGGCCACGGCCATGCCTACGGCGCGGCCGATGATCCCTTCCTCCGACAGACTCGTGTCGAAGACGCGCGCGGCACCGAACTGCTTCTGCAGCCCCTCGGTCACGAGGTGCACGCCGCCTTTCACTCCGACATCCTCGCCAAAGACGAGGAGCTTCGGGTTCTGCTCCAGCTCGGAGCGCAGCGCGCGCTTGACCGCCTCCGCGAAGCGAACGACCTCGCCCGTCTCCGTCGGTGTCGTCGTGCCGCCGAGCGCGCGGAGCTCGTCGTCCGATAGTCCGCCTAACGCCTCGCTCTCGCCCGGTCTCGTGGGCTCATCGTAGACGAACCGATGGACCGACGCCGGCTCTGGCGCCGGGCGCGCACGTGCCGCGTCGAGCCCCGCGCCGACGTCGCGAGCGACCTCGCGCTCGAGGTCGGCCCACGCGTGTTCCGATAGCGTCGTCTCGATCACATGCGCGCGGAGGCGCGGTAAGGGATCGCGCGCCGCGTCGGCAGCGATCTCGGCGTCCGTCCGGTAGCCCTTCTGGTTGTCGGGGCCCGAGTGGGACGAGAGACGCGGAACGGTGAGATGGATGAGCGCCGGGCCCTCACCGAACCGCACGTGCTGGACGACTTCACCCAGCAGACGCCCCGTCTCCTCCGGGTTGGTCCCGTCGCCATCGCGGATGAAGAGGTTGCCGAACGACGCGAGGTTTCGCGCGATGTTACCCCCCGGCGTCTGCATCTCGCCTCGGACCGAGATTCCGAGCCCGTTGTCCTCGATGTAGAAGAGCATCGGGAGGCGGAGCGTCGAGGCCATGGTGAGCGCCGACCAGAAACCATTCGTGGCGACCGACGCTTCACCGCCAAGGGCCACACTGATCGCGCCGCGGTAGGCCTCGTCACCCAACACGTCGCGATAGTAGGTGATGGCCTGCGCCCACCCCGCGGCCGGCGTGTACTGCGACCCCACGTCACCGGACATGGGCAACACGACGGGGCCGTTCCGGTTAGGCAGGTTGCACACGACGCCAATGTCGCGGCCGTCGCTGAAGCCGCCGGCGCGACCGAGCGGACTTCCGAACGCGTCCTCGATGGACAAACCGAGGGAGAGCAGCAGCGGCCGCGACCGGTAGTAGGCGCCGACGCCGTCGTGCCGGTGGTCGAGAAGGGCCCCGAGCACGCATTGCGCCATGTCGTGCCCGCGGGCCGAGAACTGGTAGAGCACGACGTGCTCGCGGGGGACGGTCGCCCGGTTTCGGTTCGTCGTCTCCTCGGAGTCGTCGAGCGCCCGCGAAACGAGGGTGTGGTACGCAATGCGTCGCCAGTCGAGCGCCGCGGGCAGCCGGCGCGTCGAGGGACGAGTCGATTTCGCTTGAGAGGCAGGTCTGACGGCCATGGGCCGGGAAATTAGTCTCCGGGATCGGTAGGCGGAAACCGTACGGACGGGTGTAGGGAACATGGAACAGGAAACGGGGAACCGGTGGTGCGCCGTGGGGACCCTGTGCAGCTTTCACGGTGGATATCGGCGCAGGATGCAGGCTTGGGTCATCGGCACCGGAAAGGCGATTGATGAGCGAATCGCGGTTGACGTCGAGAGCGCTGTGGGTCTGCGGTGTTGTGGCGATGAGCGCGGGCGCGGGGGCGGTCGCTGCGGGTGGCGCGCACGAGACGCACGCATCCGCGGTTCGACAACCCGCGAGCGACACGGCGTTGCTCCAGCGGATGCTCGACACCGAAGACTCGCGCGCAACCGATTCGGCTTCGCTCGCCGCGCTTTACCAGGGCCTCGAGAGCGCCGACTCCGCCGTGCGTCGCGTGGCCGCACGAGCGCTCGGGCGCCTCGAGCGAAACAGCGGGCTTGGCGCGTTGCGCAGTGTCCTCGACGACCCGTCGCCGGACGTCCGCAGCGAGGCGGTCAACGCGATCGCGCAGATCGTGAACGGCGAGGTCCAGCGTGCGCGCGCCGCCGGTGACAGCAGTGCGGGGGATCGCGAAGTGATCGGCGCCGTTGGCGTGCTGAACGGCATGTCCGCGGCGGAGACGAAACAGCGCGTTCGAGATGCGATCGTTCGGTCGTTGGCGCGTCTGCCTTATCGATCCGCCACCGGCGCAGTCAGTGCGGTGTCGGGGCTTCTCGGCAGCGGACGACAGGATGTTGCGCGCGGAGACGCGGGAGGCGACCAGACCGTGTCGAACTTCGGCAGAGCGTATGCGCTCGATGCCCTGGTGCGGCGGAATCCGGCGCTCCGCACCGAGCGCTCGATCCTGAACGCGGTTGCCGAGCTCGGGAGCGCGCGCGCTCGGAGTGGGCCCGGACGCCACGTCACTGGCGGGTGGACGCGAGAGGCGCGAGTCCTGAGGGCATCGGTTCGCGGACGCATCCTTACCGCCGCAGCGCTCGCGGGAGGGGAAAGTGCCAACGCGACCGATGCGATCCGCACGATTCAGCAGGCGTTCGTGGCGGACTTTCGCGACGCGGACCCCCAGGTGCGGCGCCAGGTGATCTCGCTCGTCGCGGCGGCCACGGCGCTCGATGACACCGCCCGGATTCGGCTCGTCGATGCCGCATTGCGTGATTCATCGTTCCACGTTCGCGTGGAGGCGGTGCGCGCGTACGCACGCCGACCGAACGCGAGCTGTGCTCCGCTCGTCGCGGCGACGCGCGACGCGAACCCGCATGTTGCGCTCACGGCGGTCGACGTGATGCCTACGATGGCGGCGTGCCGGGACGCGACCGCCGCGGTGGATCGCCTGATGCAACTCGTGCGGACCATCTCGCCACGTGATGTCCCCCGGGCAACCGGTCGCGCCACGTGGCACCCGGGAGCGCATGCTCTCGTGACGCTCGCGCGCAACGCGCCCGACCGCGCCCGGTCGATGGTGAGCGAGCTGTCGGCGCACGCGATCTGGCAGGTGCGCATGTACGCGGCGACGGCAGCAGGAGTGCTTGCCGATACGACGACACTCGGACGGCTGGCGAACGATCGCGCGGACAACGTACGCGACGCTGCCGTCAACGCGCTGTCAGCGCTCATCAGGCCGGGGCCCGGGAGCACGCCGCCACGAATTGCCCGGACCACGAGGATCGACTCGACCTTCGTAGCACAGCTCGGTCGCGTCGACTATCAGCTCGTGCTCGATGCCGCGCGCGCCCTGGAAGGCGCGCCAGCCAATGCACAAACCGCCGATGCCCTCTTCGCCGCGCTCGATCGGATCACGGCGGAACGAAGTGAGACCTCGCGGGATCCGCGCATGGAATTGCTCGCGCGCATTCAGTCGATTGCGAATGCGAGTCAAGCGTCGCGCCTCACCGCCTTCCTGACCGACTTCGACCCAGCCGTGGCCGAGCGCGCGGCGGCCATTCTTCGCGGTTGGGGCGTCGCCGACGCCGCGGCAGAGCCGCGCCCGCTGGCACCGATTGGGGTATCGGTTCGCGACATCGCCGCACTGAAAAATGCCCGGGTGCGTGTGACGATGGCCCCTGGCTCGGGCGGAGGCTCGTTCGAGCTCCGGTTGTTCGTTGATGATGCCCCGGCCACGCTCGCTCGCTTCGTGTCACTGGCACGGCGTCGCTACTACAACAACCTCACGTTCCATCGGGTTGCGACGAACTTCGTGATTCAGGGCGGAAGTCCCGGGGCG
>DASURJ010000771.1:0-10028 GCA_036280115.1 Gemmatimonadaceae bacterium | reverse complement strand
CCTGGGCGAGCTCGCCTGGCTTCGGATCTTCACCGGGAGCCTGATTGGCCTGGCGACCGCGCTCGTGGTGCTGTCTCGGCGGCATCCGCTCGCGACGCAGCTTCGGGACGCGGATCGCCGGCACGACGCTGCCTAACGCCGATCGCATTCACCGCTCGTCAGGTGTCCTTTCGTTCCTCCGCCGGAGCGACCTGACGGGGGGTGAGGTTGAAGGCGGTGTTCACGAGCCCGACGTGCGAGAACGCCTGCGGGAAGTTCCCGAGCTGCCGCCCGGCCACCGGGTCGTACTCCTCGGCGAGGAGGCCGACATCGTTGCGCAGTGAGAGCAGCCGCTCGAACAGCGCGCGGGCCTCCGCATGACGCCCCATGAGCGCGTAATTGTCCGCCAGCCAGAAGCTGCAGGCGAGGAACGTCCCTTCTCCCGGAGGCAGTCCGTCGTCTGCCTCCTCGGTGCGGTAGCGAAGCACCAGCCCGTCGACCGTGAGCTCCCGCTCGATCGCGCGCACGGTGCCCGCCACGCGCTCGTCGGTCGGAGGCAGGAATCCAACGAGCGCCATCATGAGCAGGCTGGCATCGAGCACTGGCGAACCGTACGACTGCGTGAACGCGCCTTTGGTGACGTCGAACCCGCGCGTGCACACGTCCGCGTGAATCTCGCTCCGGATGCGTCGCCACCGATCGGCCGGCCCGTCGAGCCGGAAGCGTTCCACGGACTTCACCGCCCGGTCGAAGGCGACCCACGACATCATCTTCGAGTGGGTGAAGTGTCGGCGTCCCCCGCGGACCTCCCAGATCCCATCGTCCATTTCCTGCCACGCACCCTCGAGGAAATCGAGCACCGCGTTCTCGAGCGCCCAGGCGTGCGCCTCCACTCGGATGCCCGCCTTCCTCCCCTGATAGAGGATGTCGGCCATCTCACCATAGACGTCGAGCTGGAGCTGGTGGGCGGCGGCGTTGCCGATGCGAACAGGCGCGGACCCGGCATAGCCCGGCAGCCACGACAACACGGCTTCGGGTAAGCGGCGCTCGCCCGCCACGCCATACATGATCTGAAGCTGAGACGGTGAACCGGCCACGGCCCGCAGGAGCCAGTCGCGCCAGGCGACGGCTTCCTCCCGGTGCCCGCCGATCAGCAGGGCGTAGAGTGTGAACGTGGCGTCACGCAGCCAGCAGTAGCGATAGTCCCAGTTGCGCACGCCACCGAGTGCCTCGGGCAGCGACGTCGTCGCCGCGGCGACGATGCCGCCAGTAGGCGTGTAGGTGAGCGCCTTCAGCGCGATGAGCGAGCCAACCACGGCCTCGCGCCATGGCCCCTCGTACGTGCACTGAGCGGACCACGCTCTCCACCACGTTTCCGACTCGGCGACGAGACGCGTGACGTCCATGGCCGGTGGCGGCGCTTCGTGAGACGGGTACCAGCTGAGCACGAAGGGCACGCTCTGGCCCGCGGCGACCGTGAACTCCGCCACGGTCGAGAGCCCGTGTCCGTGCAACTCGATTGGCGTGTGAAGCGCCAGGGCGTCGGGGCCGCCGACCGCCAGAAGGACCCCATCGGCCCGTCGAACCCAGGGCACGACCCACCCGTAGTCGAAGCGAATGACGAGCTCCATGCGCATCGCGACTTCACCGGATACGCCTTCCACGAGCCGAAGGACGTTCGGGATGGACTCCCACGGTGGCATGCAGTCCACCACGCGCACGGTGCCCGTCTCGGTGACGAACTCCGTTTCGAGGACGAGCGTTCCGTCGCGGTAGCGTCGGTTGGTCCGGCGAACGGGTGTTGCGGGGGCGAGGAGCCATCGGCCGTGCCGCGAGTCGCCCAGGATCGCGGCGAAGCACGCGCTGGAATCGAATCGCGGAAGACAGAGCCAGTCGATCGAGCCATTCCTGCCGACGAGTGCCGCGGTTCGCGTGTCTCCCAGGAGGGCGTAGTCTTCGATGGGAAGGGACATGAGCCGCCGGCCGGCACGATGGGATTTGTAAGGGTATCGTTATCGCGGGAGCCCACCGCACCCGTCAAGAGTCGATCCAGGAAGGCACCGTATGCTCGAAACGGAACTGTTCGCGTTGCTCGAGCGCACCGCGGACGCCGCCTACGTGGTCACCGAGAGCGGCGAGATCCGCGCGTGGAACCAGGCGGCGGAGCGCCTGTTCGGGTACACCGCCGCCGAGGTGCTTCGCCGGAACATCGACGAGGTGCTGGACGCGCGAGACGCGTTAGGCACCAGGGCGCTGGCCGGCGGTCCCGACGCGGCCCCCCGTCACTGGGACGCGGCCACCAGCGGCATCCCGAACTTCGACCTCGAGGTGCGCACGCGGTCCGGCGGTCGGCTGTGGATCAACGTCTCGACCATCGTCTTCGACAACCGGAGGCGAGGACGGCGTCTCCTCGTCCGCCTCGCCCGCGACATCAGCCAGCAGCGGCGGAAGGAGGCGCTGCTCGACCGCATGCTCTCGGTCGCGAGACAGCTCGTGTCGCTGAACGACGAGGCGTCCGACCTCCCGCCCGTCGAGCCGCTCTCCGTACAGGAGCGACGCATCCTCTCGCTCTTCGCCGCCGGGAATAACCCGGCGACCATCGCCCGCAAGCTGAGCATCTCCCCGCAGACGCTCCGCAACCATCTCCACCGCATCAACCGCAAGCTCCGCACGCATACCCGGCTCGAGGCCGTCACTCACGCGCAGAGGCGGGGCTTGATCGACTAAGGCTAATTGGGGTCAGATGCGAATATCATCGTTCCGTTGCGGGCCGGAAGCGTGTTGGCGCCGACCCGGATGCAGCGGATCGATCAGATAAAAACGGATCGCCCGCTGTTCATTGCAGGCAGCTGGCCCGAGCTACAGTGCTGCCGCGTTGGGTCCTTCGAGTCTCACCGCGCTCCGTATGCATCACGAACGGTCCTCCGAGCGGCATCGCGCGAGATCGGTATCGCGACCGGTCCAGTTGACGAAACGGCAGGAGGGGGATGGACAGGATGAACAGGATCACGAAGATGTTTTGTGCGGCACCGGCGTTGGTCTCGCAAGCGGCCTGAAAAGAAGGGGGAAACGGCCGCCCGGGACGCCACCGTCCTCGGGAGTAGGTCCCGTCATCTCTCAGGTCATGGCGGGACGGATCTCTCCCTCGCGCGGATCGATCCGGCGTAATCCCCCTCATCCACCCGATCCGTATCCCCTGCCGACCACGCCTGCCCGTCAGCGGAGCGTATGCGGCCGCCGCGAGGCCCGCCCGTGTCTCAGACGTCCGGCAACTGACCATAACCATATGGATGGTAGTGGGACTCACCCAGACGAATCACGCCGCGCCATCCGTCTCGAGGCATATGGCCGCGGGCCGCGTCGGCCCATCCGGCCGCGGTGTTACATCGTGTCCGTCTCGAGCCCCATTGTCGCGCGGCGAACGACTCTCGAACCGCGAGCGCGGCGGCAGTGGACTCGTCGTCATGTCGCGCAGCACCAGGACCGAACAGCTCGCGCTTCTTACGAGCGAGTGCGCCAGATCTGCCCTGCCTTCCCCCGCCCCACCGTTGCGATGCGGCCCCGAGCTGGCGATGACAATGATGTCTGCCCGGAATCGCCTGGCAGCGTCGAGGATCTCGCGCCGCCCGTTAGGCGCCGTAGCAAGCAACCCGGGCCGGTAGTGCGCGTGGGACGGGATCGCCGCGCGGGCTGTCGGCCGAAACCGGATAATGCGCGCTGCCGATGGCGTCGCGACCATTCGCGCGGCGGCAATCACCGCCGAGGCGTCGATGCCGTCGGTCAGGGTCGCCAGCACGGTGCCTGGCGGCCGGTCGACGGCGCGGGCAACGAGCACCGGACGCCGCGTGCGACCAAGGAGACGCTCGGGGATACCGTCATCGGGAACGACACGAAAAGCGGCGCTCCCGCCGATCACGATGAGATCGGCCCGCACGAGGTCGGCGTACGCCGCCAACTGCGTGGCCGGGTCGCCGAGCCGAACGGCCACCGCGGTGCGACTCGCACCGCTCACGCTCGCGAGGCCGCGCAGGGCGCCCCGGAGCGAACGCATGCGCTCGCCGGTCGGCCTGCCGTCGATGACCTCCCCGTGGATACCAGCACGATCCACGTTAGGCAGGCCGGCCATCGGAGCCACGTGCACGAGCGTCAGTCGAGCCGTTCTCGCGAGATGCCGCGCCACCCACTGGGCCATGGCAAGCGATGGCTCGGTGAAGTCGACGCCGACAACCACATGGCCAAGCGGGCCAGGCGAACGACCGTTGTCATCATCGTGCGTTGATCGCATGAGTAACCTCGACACGTGCGCGCTGTGAAGCTCGTGAATGATGTCCACCGATGCACGACGCCCCACCGGCGTCAGGCGCGGGCGGGGCGTCAGCGTGTCCCGTGACGAGCGCTAGCGACGCTGTCGAGGGAACGTTCCGGTCTCCCATCCCGCAGATGTGGTCGCAGCCGAGGTGTCCGTCGGAGATACCCGGACGCGCCCCGCCCCAGCAGCGACCGGCAGGCGCATGGCCGAAACACGCGTCATCCGCGTCCCCCGGTTCGCCATCCAGCCGCGGTCACGCCGCTCGGGCGGACACAGCCCGATCGGACGGCAGGCGATGGCGCGGCCGCGACCGGACGTTCGGTCTGCACGCCGCGCGCGTGCGCCACGAGAGGAGCGACGAGAGGAGCGACGAGAGGAGTATGAGCTCGGCATCGTAGAGACCTACACTGTGCACGAAAGGTAGTTCCTCGGCAACGCGCTGACTACGCAGTGGCCACGCGCTTGGCACCGGTCTTGACGCGTCGAAGGCGGCAGCCAAGTCTGGCGTACCTCTCACGGCGTTACGCAATGAGGAGGGAGGGAGCTCTCCATGAAAACGATGAATACGCTGCTCGAGGCGCTGGCAGCCGATCACGGCCAGATGAAGGACTGGTTCGAGCACATGCATCGCCACCCCGAGCTCTCGATGCGGGAACAGCGCACTGCCAGCTACATCGCCGACATCGTCAGGCAGTGGGGGTACGAGGTCGAGACGGGCATCGGCAAGTACGGGATCGTCGCCTCGATGACGGTCGGAAACAGTCGCAAGGCAATAGGGTTACGCGCGGACTTCGACGCGCTGCCCATCCAGGAAGACAACGATCTCGACTACAAGAGCGAGGTCGAGGGCGTCTCGCACCTGTGTGGCCATGACGGACACACCACCATGCTCCTCGCGGCAGGTAAGTACCTCGCCGAAACAAGGAACTTCGACGGGACGGTCCGGCTGATCTTCCAGCCGGGCGAGGAGACGATGGAAGGCGGTCCAGCCATGATCGAGGACGGCTTGTTCACACGATTCCCCGTCGACGCGGTCTTTGGGATGCACAACATGCCGGGCCTCGAGCTCGGCAAGCTGTACTTCGCGCATGGCGACGTCATGGCGGCAGTCGACAACTGGGAGATCGCGCTGACGGGCAAAGGCGGACACGGGTCGATGCCCGAACTCAGCATCGACCCCGTGGTTGCCGGCTCCTCGCTCGTGATGGCGCTGCAGACGATCGTCTCGCGCAATGTGTCCCCGCACAACAGCGCGGTGGTGACGGTCGGCGCATTCCAGTCGGGGAACGCCGGCAATGTCATCGCGCAGTCCGCGATCCTGCGCCTGTCGATCCGTACCAGAACCCTCGCCGATCGTGAGTTGGTGCTCGACAAAGTGCGGACGCTCACCCGCACACAGGCCGAGGGGTTTGGCTGCACGTACCAGATCCGCGAGGGCGTACCGGGCGCGGTGCTCGTCAACGACAAGGAGGAGACGCTGCGCGCGGCGGAGATCGCGCGGGCCGCCTTCGGCGACGAGGACGTCATCTACCCCGGCCCCACCTTCCTGGGATCCGAGGACTTCGCGTTCATGCTGCAGGAGAAGAAGGGCAACTACTGCTTCATCGGCAACGGCGACACGCCGATGGTGCATCACCCGCAGTTCATCTTCAATCAGGACATCCTGCCCAAGGGCGCGGCGTACTGGGTGGCGCTCACGGAAGGCTATCTGCGCTGACGGCCGGCGCCGAGACGAGCGGCCCGCGCCACGCCATCAGCGCCGCGTGTCGTCAGGCGGTTCGGGAGCCGTGTGCGTTGCGCCAGTAGATTCTTCCACCCCCTCGGCGAGTGGCAGGCGCCAGCCGCGTCGGATTCCCAGGGAGCGCAGCACGAAACAAAGGGCCGCGCCGGCGGTTGCGACCGGACCGGGCGGAAGGTCCAGCATGTGGCCGGCGACCACCACCGACGCGCCGGCCAGGGCGGTCACGGCGTACAACTCGGCGCGAAACACCGTGGGGACTTCGGACACGAGCACGTCCCGAACCACGCCGCCGCCGATCCCCGTGAGCATGCCGAGCAGTGCGGACGAAACGGGGTTGACCGAATACGCGATCGCCTTGCTCGCACCCGTAACCGCAAAAAGCGCCAGCCCGCCCGCGTCGAACCAGAGCACGGAGTTGCGGAACCGCTGGATCCCGGACGGCCGGTAGAACGCGAGCAGCCCGGCGAGCACGGACACCGCGACGTAGCGCCAGTCGCGGATCGCCGCCGGCATCTCCATGCCAATCAGCACGTCGCGTAAAACTCCGCCCGAGGTAGCTGCCGCAAAGGACAGCACCAGCACGCCGAACAGGTCCAGTCGATGCCGGATCCCGGCCACGGCACCACTCAGCGCGAACACGAAGGTGCCGACGAGGTCGAAGACGACCAGAAACCCCGCGATGATGACTCGCTCGTCCGGAATGATCTGCATCGAGCCTAACGGCTAGGGTTCGGCGTCGCCGCGGAGTGGAGACTCGCGAGATAGGCGGCATGGCATAAACAGGGCCCGGGCGCTCCGGCTGCGAGACGGCCGCGAAACGCTACGGGCCGAGCCGCGCCCGTCTCCTCACGGCGCGGGAGCCGAGCGGAGGAAGCGAACGGTGAACGAGGTGAACATCACGTCGGCGATGCTACGGTCACCGCCGCATCCACGGCCCATCGCGCCGTCCCGTCATCGTCCTCCCCGGGGTCGTGAGCGTATCGGGATGCGCGGGCCTATGACATCAGTACCGGTGGGGCCGGAGCAACAGTATCGGTGTTCGCGGGTGCCTCACCGCCGCCGCAGGCAAACAAGCTCGTGGTGAGAAACAGAAGTACGCGCGCTCCGTGGCTCGATGTGTCCGGTCTGAGTTTCATTTCTCTCCTCCACCTCGCGCCACGCACCGCCGGGGTCCGCAACTGGTGCTGCACGGAAGTGTCGGCGATCGCGGTTTCCTGCCTGCTCCAGGATAGTCGAAGACCGTCGCGGGCGCACCCCGTGCCGGGCACGCGTGCCACGTTCCTTGCACATTCCCGGGATGCGTGACGCGCGAGCGGATCGAATTGCTCAGGCGGACCGCTCGCGCCACGACACTACCAGGGCGTTTTTCCAGTCGCTCGGTACGAATCCGTCCACACGGGCCGCACGCTCCCGTTGCCGACGTGGGCCACGAGGGCCGACACGTAGCGCGTGAGGCGCGTGAGCCACGGGAAGTCGATCACCTCGAGCTGGTCGTCAGGGCGGTGGTAGTAGGAGTGGAGCATGCCGCTATAGACGTGCACGCTCGGGATCCCGCGCCGGGCGAAGCTGTAGTGGTCACTCCGGGCATACCGCGCGTGAGGGCCGAAGCTCGGCGTAATGCCGACGTTTGCCTCCCGGGCGGCGACGCGCGCCGCGTCGCCGAGTGTCGACCACGCGCCGCCGAGCACCGCGACGGAGTCGACCCATGCCGGCCGCCCGACGCCGTCCACGTTGATATTGGCCACCACTCGTTCCATCGGCGTGTCGGCGCTTCCCACGAAGTAATCGCTGCCCCAGAAGCCCTGTTCCTCACCGCTCGTGGCGACGAACAGCACGGACCGGCGCGGCGTCTTCCCGGCGGCCCGCAGCTCTCGCGCGACTGCCAGCATGACGGTGACTCCGGACGCGTTGTCATCCGCCCCGTTGTAGATGCTGTCGCCGTTCGTGGCGGGCTTTCCGATCCCCAGGTGATCGAGGTGGGCACTCACGACGACCAGCTCATCGCGCAGCCGCGGGTCGCTACCGGGCACGAGACCGACGACGAGCGGAGCGGTCATGCGAGCCAGCTCGCGTCGCGGCACGTTGACCCGCACCTCCTGGCCGACGAGGCGTTGTACCCGCAGCGGCAACGTGGTCTGGGTGAGGAGCTTCCTAACGTCGATCCCCCGCGCCGAGAGCGCGGGTGCGACCGCCTCCGGGCGCACGACGAAAATCCCGTGACTCACGCGCGTCGGCTGTCGTAGCTCCAGCGGGTCCATCCCGATCCAGCGCCGCGTTCGCGGTAGGCTCGCGTTCAGCGCGTGAAGGGCGGAGTCGGGGAGATCGGACACGTAGATGATGGCGAGGGGGTTGCTTTCCATCAGCGGGCCGGCCCACTGATAGATCTGCGAGCGGTCGAGTCCTCCCTGCGCGCCGGATCGAGGTACGAGCAGGATGGCACCCGAGAAATCGAGGTGCGCGACCGTCGCGGCGGTGATCTCGCCCGTGACGAGGACGAGGTCTCCCTTCGTCTGGCGCGGCGCGCCGTGGTCGTCGAGGAGGGCGAGGGTGCCGCCGAGGCGCAGCGGCGGGTGCGGCGGGAATTCGACCGTCACGCTCTCGGGGATGATCTCGGTATCGGCGAGCGGGTAGTGGCGAACGAACGTATCACCGGCGAACGGCCGGAGCCCAGCGCGGGCGAACTCGGCGCCGACGAATCGCGCAGCACTCTCGAGCCCCGGCGATGGCGTCGCCCGCCCCCGAAGGGAGTCGTGCGCCAGTACCGCGATGTCGCGACGGAGCTGTTGTTCGGGGGACGCAGGTTCTATGTCGGCGGCGGCAGTCGAACGGGCCTGGGCACGCGCAGTGTCGGGTGTCGCCGCGGCCGCGGTAAGCAAGAGCGATCCGATCACTGCATGACGGGTGGTACGCATTGTCTGCACGTTTCGTTCTCCGAGTCGAGTCATGAATGCACGCGCACTGCGCGGCCGGAGTACGAGGGTTCGCCTCGCGGCGAGCGTCGTCAAGCGACACCGGAGCGCGTGGCGATGATTCAACGACATTCACACAGTTCGAGAACCGGCCCGGCACGCAATCGTTACCGACCGGAGATAGCTCTCTCATCGGGCTCGCCGATCGTGACCACGACGGCGTTAGGTGCGTTCGCCACGCTGCACCCACCTTTCACCGATGAGCCGGACCAAGTTCGCGCCGTCGGTTTCACCTCTCGTACACGGGGCGCACAGACCTTTTGCACACACCGGGCGTCCGTGCCTTGACCCGGAGCAACAGGCTCGAGGAAGGGTGTGGTCGACTCGGCTGTGCGCTCCCAGAACTCCCGCACCACGTCGCCTGGTGCGTCGCGATTCAGGCGCTCGAGCATTTGGGCAATGCGAGGCGAGATCGGCGCGGTGTGAAACGGGATGGTGGCGGACGAACTGACTGCGGCGGACGCGGTGGGCGATGCGAGTCGCGCTGGCGACCGTCCTCGTGATCGTCGATACGGCGCTACTCTCCGGCGGCTGGCGACTCCAGGCGATCGACCCTGGAGTCGACGCCCGGGATGTGCTCACACCACGAGTGACTCGTCGCCGGATCCGCGAAACGCGCTGCGTTCGGGGATCGAGACCGCCGAGCCGCGCAGCTCGATCGCTGGTGGCGTACCGCCAAGCCAGCCGTGAATGAGAAGGCTGGCCGCCAGGGCGGTCACGGCCGGAACGAGGATGCCCGCTGCGTAGTCACGCACCCGGCCGGCACCGCGAAGTACGCTGCGAAACGGCTGGCATTCCACCCGCATTGTCACGAATGCCCCGACAGCCGGCGAGAACATCAGCACTGGCGCGAAGAGGCTGAACGCCTGGCTGTCGACACCGCCGCCGAGCCACACGACAAGCTGGCCGAGGTATGACAGGCCAAACGCGACGCCAATGAAAATCGCGATACTCCGATGCTTGAATCGGCCGGCAGCCCTCTGGTCGCTACGGCGATTGGTACCGGAGGGCGAGGACGTTCCTGCGAGAC
>DASURJ010000770.1:0-4617 GCA_036280115.1 Gemmatimonadaceae bacterium | reverse complement strand
ACGGGTGACGCCACCTCGGCTTCAGCGGCGCGGTCCAGCAGGGCGTTCAACTGCGCCGCCATGGCCGTGCGCATGGCGCGCATGCGCAGTGTGTCCTCGGTCATGCGCGCGATCTCGACCTGCGCGCGCAGCACGTCCGCTTGCCGCCCCTCACCCACTCGGTACATCGCCTCCGTCGTGCGTGCGACGTCCTGCAGCACGCGCAGAGTCTCGCGCGCGACGGAGAGGGATTGGTCGGTGGCGTAGAGGTCGTAGAACATCATCGCGGCGCGCGTGCGAACATCCCACGCGACGCCGGTCGCCCGTGCGGCCTCGGCGGCCGCGCGAGCCTCCGCGACGTCACCCGAGAGTCGGAGCTTGCCGCCAATCGGGACCATCTGCATGACCTGAAGTTGCGTCATGCCGAGCGGATCCATCGGCTCGAGGCCGGGGAGCTCGTAGTTCATGAAGCCGAGCTGCACCTCGGGATCCGGCGGTCGTTTCGCCGAGGGGATCCTCGCGCTCGCTGCGCGGGAAAGTGCCTGCGCCGCGGCGACGCGCGGGTTCGCGCGGGCGGCGACGGCATATACCTCACCGAGAGTCAACGGGACGCCGGGCATTGGTGCAGCTGCCGCGACGGACCGGGAATTCGGCTGGGCGTGAGCGGGCCCGTTCCCGGCGACGAGCGCTACGCACAGGGCCAGCGCTCCAATCATCCAGGCGGATGCTGCAAGTCGGCGCGTCGAGCGCCTGACTGGAATGGACATGGTGGACTACCTCCGATTGCACACAGCCGAGCTGGTCGTGGCTGCGTTGCTTGACCCGTGGATCGCGCGCGGTCGGTGATCGACTCCGCGGCGCCGAGCGATTCACGCTCGGATGTACGAGGTCAGGCGCGTGGAGGAGGTAGCTCTGGCGCTCGGAGCGGCGCCGCGTGCAGGAGTGCAGGGTCCGTCCACCCCTGGGAGTCGAGTGGAGCGGCTTCGAGCGCCGTGACCGCGGTCGCGGGCAGCGATGGCGTTGCGCACGCCACAGGCATGGTGCAATTACCCGGCGTCCGCGGTGCGGCCGGGAACCCGTGGTGCGACTCCGACTCCATGTCGTGGCCGGCGGCCCCCGTCATCGACGACCCGCTGGAATCCATTGCCATTCCCGCGTGTCGTTCGGCGTGTCGAACCTCAGCGGCGCCGGCTGCCTGCAATGCGCACGATGGGTCGCCCGCGACCAGCCAGAGCTGGACGAGCAGCAGACTCAGTACGAAGGCGGTCGTACGGCGGAGGAGGCGCATGCAGGTCGCAAGTATACGATCGAATTCTACACACGCACAACGCGTGTCCGCGTCGGGTATACCGACACGTCCCGTCAGGTATCGTCTGACGGAACGGGCGCAATACTGAGCTCGAAGCGGTCCCGCGCGGGCGGCAGGAGCGTTACGGTCGGTACGCGATGCAGTCGATCTCCACGCGCAAACCCGGGCTCGGCAGCCTCGAGACCTCGACGGTCGTGCGCGCCGGCCGGTGATCTCCGAACGCGCGCTGATAGACGCCGTTCATGTCGGGGAAGTCGTTCATGTCCACGAGAAAGACGCCGCAGCGGAGAACGTGCTGCAGATCCGACCCGGCGGCCCGGAGGATCGCTTGTACGTTGCTGAGACACTGTGCGGTTTGCGTGGCGGTGTCGGCACCTGCGAGCTTACCTGTCGTCGGATCGGTTGCGCCCTGGCCGGACACGAAGATGAGTCGTTCGAACTGCATGCCGGGTGAGTACGGACCGACGGGCGTGGGGAGGTCGGCTGCAGTGACGGGTTGATGGGTCATCGGGGGGGGGCGTTCCGGTAAGAGGTGGGAATGAGCGAAGGTGTCACGCCCTCGGCCTCCGGCGATAGTGCTATGGGCATTCTCGCGGCCGCGAGCGAACAACGGCACCTGCGAACGCTGTCGGTCGAAGCTCGCCCGCCGCGAGCGCGACCGCGTCAGTGGCGCTCACGCGGACGTCGAGAGCCGCGTCAACCGCTACCGCCAGTTTGTGTGTGACTCCAACGCTCGCCAGCGCAAAGAGCCAGCCCTCGGCGCCGACGGAATCGACTCGCGCGCCCGACACGTCGAATGAGGGGTGCGTGAGCGACTGCGCGAGCCCAAGGCCGATGGCCTTCGAGTAGGCCTCCTTCAACGTCCAGAGCGCGCACACGTGGGCGCCGCGCTCGTGGTCCGGCAGCCGATCGAGCGCCGCCACCTCCGCGTCCGAGAACACGCGCCGAGCAACGTCCACGGCGCGTGCGCAGGCCTCGACCGACTCGACGTCAACGCCGATCCGGCCGCCTCCGACGACGGCGCAGGCGACTGCGCCGCGCGAGTGGGTGATGCTGAATGACGGCGTCTGCACACCGTTGGCGGGAGGCAGCAGAAACGGCTTCCCGCGCGGCGTCGCGCCGAAGCGGAGCCGATCCGGAGCTATCGCCTGATGCGTGGCGAGAACCGTGCGGAGCAGGACGTGCGCGGCGACGTAATCGCGGCGATCCACGGCGAACGCGAATCGCTGCTGCCGATCACGCTCATCGGCCGACAGGACGGATAGCATCGCCGAGACGTGCGCGTCGGCGAGGCCGACCGTCTCGCAAAAGAACACGTCGACTGCGCCTCGTGGCTCCCGGGTCACGCACGCCGAGCGCGAATGATGCGGTACTCCCAGCTTCCCGACCGCATCTGCTCGTAAACCAGCGACCCGGGAACGGCGAGGAAGTTATCGATGGCGGCGTTGCTCCCGCCGAACGCCTGCGCGCGTGTGGCTGCCACCTCATCGCACGACGCGAGCACGTTAGGCGTGATCTCGCGATCCGTCGCGATCGCCAGACCGAGGGGACCGAGCAACGCTCTGACCTCGAGCCACCGTCCGACCGGGAGGAGGTCGGTGTAGAGGAACGTGCCGCCTTTCGCCAGCACACGCGCGACCTCCGCATAGAACGCGCGGAGGTTCGGGTAGGTGTGGGATGACTCGATGTTCGTCACGACGTCGAACGCTCCATTCTCGCACGGCAGATGCTCGGCGTCGCCGACCTCGAATCGGACGTTCGGGTTTCGATGCGTGCGCCGGCAGAACGCAATGGCTTCGGGCGACAGGTCCACGCCTAACACCGGCGTGTCGAACCGATCCGCGATGAGTGCCGCAGTCCCGCCGCGCCCGCAACCGACGTCCAGCACGCGACGCGATCGGAGGTCCGTCGCGCCGATCACTTCGAACGCGAGCCGCACCGAATTCGCGTTGAAGACGCGATCGGGCACCTCGAAGCGAGATTCATCGCCGGTTCCCAGGCTCCGATATCCATAGTTGAGGAAGAACGACGCCTCGGCCACGCCCGACTGTTCCAGGCGGCGCGTCACGTCGTCGTAGAACTCGCGATAAGTCTGCTTGGCCGCAAGTTCGGGGGCTTCCCCCTGGATCGGCGTCGCTTCTGCCGCCGGCGGCTGTGAAAGCTGGAGCCCCGCAGGCGTTCGGTCACCCGTTCCCGTTTTCGCCTGGTCGATCACGACCGCGAGCTCACCGACGCTCGGCGCCTGAAAGAGCTTGAGCACCGGAAGCTCGACCTGGAATTTGTCGCGGATCTCCGACGAGACCTGCACGGCGAGCAGCGAGTGCCCACCGAGGTCGAAGAAGCGATCGTGGATCCCGACCTTGTCGACGCCGAGCTGAGCGCCCCAGATCTCCGCGAGATCGCGTTCGGTCTGCGTTCGCGGCTCGACGTACGCGGTCGGCAAGTTCGGGCGCGGGTGCCGCTCGACGCCATTCTGCTTTGTCGCCGAGTCGGCGAGGCGCGTCCACGCCTTGAGACGACCCGCGAAATCACCGACGGCGACGAGGACGCGTTGTCCGACATCCGCGCCGAGCGCGCGGAGCAGCGCCTCGAGCCCCTCGGGTGGGACAATGGGACTTGGCATTCCCGCGATGTGCGCTTCGGCCGCGTTGTCCCACAGGTCCCAGTCGATGCTGAGCCAGCGGTCGCCTCCGGCGAGCGCCATCGCATCGAGCACGGCGTTCGCCGCCGAATACGCCGCGAGGCCAAGGCCGCCGAGCACCGTCGAGATCGACGAGTGCAGGACCCAGCGCTGTGGCTCTCGCCCGCGAAATGCCTCGACGGCGTGAAGCAGCCCGCGAAGCTTGGGGGAGAACTGCGCTTCGACGATTTCGGGACCGGTTTCCGCCACCGACCCGAAGGCGCCCGCATCGATGCGCGCCGCGCCGTGCACCAGAAGGTCGATCCGGCCGAATCGCTCGATCGCCGCATCGACGGCGTGGGTGACGGCGCGCCTGTCGTTCAGGTCCGCCCGCACGACCATGACGTCATCTCGCTCGGCGCGCATGTCCGCGAGCCGGCGCAGCAGGGATCGCATCTCGTCGGGCGTCGATGGATCCTCACTGGCTGTTGCCCAGTGCTCCGGGTCCGGCACGGTGGTTCGCCCGACGAGGACGAGGCGGGCGTCGAGATGGTGGAACAGCCCCTCGGACAGGTTCATCCCCATGTGCCCGAGTCCGCCCGTCACCATCACGACCGGCCGTTCGGGGAGCTGACGCGGCGGGTCGATCTCGGACAGCACCACGGGCTCGTAGGTCTCGGCGAATCGTCGTCCGGTCCGAAGGGCGACG
>DASURJ010000769.1:0-2582 GCA_036280115.1 Gemmatimonadaceae bacterium | reverse complement strand
ATCATCGTCCCGTCGTTCTGGTAGACGTGATACTCCACGTTCGGGACCGTGGTGACGAGATCGAGATCGAACTCGCGCTCGAGCCGCTCCTGCACGATTTCCATATGCAGGAGGCCGAGGAAGCCGCATCGAAACCCGAAGCCGAGCGCCGTCGAGGTCTCCGGCTCGTAATGCAGCGACGCGTCGTTGAGCTGAAGGCGCTCGAGCGCGTCACGAAGGTCCTCGTATCGATTCGCGTCCGTCGGATAGAGCCCGGCGAACACCATTGACTTGATGTCCTTGTAACCCGGGAGCGGCGCGGCCGCACGATTGTCGGCGTCGAAGATCGTGTCGCCCACGCGCGTCTCACGCACCGCGCGCACGTTGGCGACGACGTAGCCCACCTCTCCCGGTCCGAGCTCGTCCGCTTGCACCGGGTTCAGCTGACGATAACCGACCTCGATCACCTCGTACGTGGAGTCGCTCGCGCCGAACGCGATCTTCATCCCCGGCTTGATCACTCCATCCACCACCCGGATGCTCGGGATCGCTCCGCGGTAGCGATCGTAGTACGAGTCGAAGATGAGTGCCCGCAACGGGCCATCGGGATCACCGACGGGATGGGGAACCTGCGCGACGATGCGCTCGAGCAGCGCGTCGATGCCGATTCCTTCCTTCGCGCTCACGTGAAGAATCTCGCCGAGCGGAGTCCCGATCAGGTCGTGAATTTCCTGCGCGCGCCGGTCCGGCTCTGCCCCGGGGAGATCGATCTTGTTGAGGACGGGGATGATCTCGAGCCCGGCGTCGAGCGCGAGAAAGAGATTCGAGAGCGTCTGCGCCTGAATGCCCTGCGAGGCATCGACGACGAGGATCGCGCCCTCGCACGCCGCGAGCGAGCGAGAGACCTCGTAGGTGAAGTCCACGTGTCCCGGCGTGTCGATCAGGTTGAGCTCGTACGCGGCCCCATTGCGTGCCGTGTACGTCATCCGCACGGCGTTCAGCTTGATGGTGATGCCGCGTTCTCGCTCGAGATCGAGCGTGTCGAGCACCTGGTCCTTCATCTCGCGCTTCTGAAGCGTGCCGGTCGCCTCGATCAGCCGGTCGGCCAGCGTCGACTTGCCATGGTCGATGTGCGCGACGATGCAGAAGTTGCGGATATGGTCCAGCTTCAAAGCAGTCTCGAGGCGTGAAAGTGATTGCGGCAGCGAAATATAGCGGCGGGTACGAGGTCGCCGGCACGAACGCGAACGGCCGCGTGCGTGAGCACGCGGCCGTTCTTCATGACTATGCCGGGCTACCGGGAGTCTGGCCTTCTGCGCTCACTGGGCGAGGACGCCGGCTGACTTCCGCTGCGCGAACCGCTCGAGCTCGACGCGCCTGAGCTGGAACCCGAGCTGCGGGACGATGCGCCCGAGCTCTGCGTCGAAGGCGACTCGCCCGACCTTCCGGCCGATGAGGAACGGCCCTCACGCGAGGATCGCGGGCTCGACGTGCGCTCGGTGTCCCACGCACGAGAGCGCCGTTCCGCAGCCGAAGCGGATGCTTCCGCCCGTCTGCCGCGATCGCCGTAGCGCGGCGATGTCCGGGGCGCGGGCGAGCGATCCCAGGTGTCCGGACCGGTGCGCGCAATGCGCGTGAGCGACGCGTCCCGTTCCGGGGCGGCTGTGCGACCGCTGAATCCGCGGCGGCCGGGCCGGTCGAGAGACGGCGCCGGATCACCGGTTCCTGGCACCGGCACGCGTACCACCGGCCTGGTGTAACCGGCGCTGGCGTACGAGAACGTCGGGAACGTACCGGCGCAGTATCTCGCCGGGGAGAATCGGTAGCCAAGAACGTAAGGATTCCAGCCGGACCACGCGCTGTGCCCCAGCAGCGACAGACTGGACAGCAGCGTGCAATCCCAGGCGCGCGACGCATAGGTGTCGTACGACGTGGTCATCAGGCTCGACGCGAACTTCAGGGTGTAGTTCGCGCCTCCTGCAACGAGATCCGCGAACGTCCGAACCGCGTAGCGCGGGTCATGGCTGCGCTGGTAGTCCTCCACCTCCCACTCCGCCCAGCCGGCATAGTCGTCGAGCAGGCCGTACCGGAGCGGCGTGCGACTGGCCACGATGAACACATAGCCGTGGCCGCGTCCGTCATACGAGTCGTGCATCGCGCCAAGTCCCCTGAAGGGGGACACGGCGAACGAAAAGAGAGACGGGATGCCGTCGTAGTACGCGGGCGCACGCGTGGTCCGATACATTTTCTTGCCGCGAACGTACCCGGATTCGTCGGGAGTCCCGGGATAGAGCACCCGAATGCGGCCGTCGCCGCCAAGATGGCCGACCAGCACGTACGCGCCCTGTTCGCTCCGGAAGTATGCCTCCACTGAGCGATTGAGCAGGCCCCCCATGTACGTCACGTGGATCGACGCCCGGGGGCCGTCCTCCGGCTTGAGCGGCCTGGGTGCCTGCGAGACTGGCGACTGCACACATGCCGCGCCGATCAACAGCAGCGCAAGGCCGAACGAACGCGCTCCGGGCATGGCGACTCCTCCGACGAGTTGTATACAAATTGTGGCAGGGACCGGGCCAGACGCAAGGCCGGAAATCGGGATCGGG
>DASURJ010000768.1:0-4321 GCA_036280115.1 Gemmatimonadaceae bacterium | reverse complement strand
GCCGAAATGGCACTCGGTTCCTGACGAAATGACGCAACTGGTTTGACCAGTGGTCCCTTCTGACCCAGGATCCGGACGGCCGTTCAGTAGGAACAGAGAGAAGAACCTCGAAAAAAGGATCGTCGATCCTTTTTTCGAGGTTCTTCTCTCTGTTCCTACTGAACGGCCGTCCGGATCCTGGGTCAGAAGGGACCACTGGTCAAACCAGTTGCGTCATTTCGTCAGGAACCGAGTGCCATTTCGGCACTTCGTGCTCGGACATTTCCTGTCACACCCAGTTTCGTGCGGGTTTTTGGTGACGTGTGCTGACCGTCACCGATCCCGACGGCGCGCCGCCCGCTCCAGCTCCCCGTCGAACTCGATTCGCGCGGCGGCGATGTCCGCCAACCACCGATCGATGAGCGCGCTGCCCTCTTGGGCGCTGGTCGCCGTCCCCCAGAGCACGCCGGCCGCTTCCGCCGCGTCCCGGTGCTTGATTTGCGCCTCGGAAAGCCGACCGCCGGGGCACTTCGTCTCGATTTCGAACGCGAACGCTCGGCGCGCGCCCCAAACCCATTCGGTCAGCTCGCCCGCGATGTCCGGAGTGCCGGCCGGGGCTCCCTTCACGTAGCCGCCGCGCCCGGAGAACGTCCCGGAGTTCACGCGGCGCGCACGTATGCGCCGGAGCTTGAGCATCGCGAGGACGGGGGCCGTCGCGCTCTTGCCTTCGAGGTCGGCGCCGCCGGGGAGTGGCGGGCGGTAGCCGGATCGCTTGGTGCTTTTCGCCATTTCGTCAGGATACACCGGACAGATTGGCTCGTTTCGTCATTCCGCTTGCATGTTTTCGGCAGGGTGCTAGCGTGGGCGGTATGACGTACGATGAGATCAGGAAATGGTGCCATGGGGAGATGCGAGCGCCGTCCGACTCTCCGTTGTACGCCAGAGGTCGCGCTATCCTCGCGCTCGTCAACGCCGCCGAGGCTCCCCCGTGGTTGGCCGACGCCGCGGAAGCGCTCGGCGAAGTTAGGTCGTGCGACGGAGCGCCGCTAGCGCTCAATTGGGCGCAGGTTATCCGGGGCATCCGAGACCTGCGCGACGACCGAGATGCGCTTCTGAAGATCTCCGGAATCGTCAACGGTGCGCTCAACGGAGATTCTCCGCTGGATCGTGATCAGCGCGCTATCAAAGCGCTCCACTTGGTGGCCGAAACTCTCGGAAGACCATTCTGATGAACACCGCCGAATCAAGCGACCCCATGGATCGCGCCCTCACCGAAGCGTGCGAACTCGTCGCCCGCCGATTCGCCCTTCGCCCGATCGACGTTCGCGACGGCGCCGGTGTGGCCGCCAAGCACGCGCGCTGGGTCGTCTGGACGATTCTCCGCGACGTGACCGGATGGGAACTCGCCGACATCGTGGAAACGAACGGCGTCTCGAGGATGGGAGTCGTCTACGGCCTGAGCGAGCTGCAAGGCAAGATCAACGGCCGACGCGCCGACAAGGCACTGAAGGCGCGAGTCGAGGCGTGTTTGCGCGAGGCTGGGGGTGGGACGTGAGCTACGTTCTGGCCTTCGCGCTCGGCGCATTCGTTGGCGCGTTCCTCATGAAGCGTTCGGCGGAGCGTCAGATCGCGGAGTACCTCAAGACGCAAAGCTGGATGAACCGGAAGGCAGGAGTCGAGTGACCCCCATCGCCCACGTCCAATCGCTCGTCTGTGACGCATACGGAATCACTCACCCTGAACTCATAGGCAAGCGTCGATTCAAGACTCAAGCCGAGGCGCGCAATGTGGCCATGTTCCTCTGCCGAATCCACCTGCCTGGCCCTCCGAGCTTTCCGGAGATTGCTCGCGCGTTCGGCGGGCGCGATCACACGACAGTGATGGCGGCGGTCAAAAGCGTGCTCTTCAGGATGGGGCGTGACTCGCGCATCGCCGGCATCGTCGCCGCGATTGCTGTTCAGATCGGCACGGCGCCGTCGGGCCGCTCCGACATTTCCCTCATGCCCCTCGCGCGCATCGACCTGGACCCAGCCTGGGAAGCCGAGCGGGCTGCGCGGTTCGCGGGAGGGGCGGGGTGAAAGCCGTCGTTCGCGTCCGTCGCGGGAAGTCTTGGCGGTACGTCGTGCGGGGTGCCGTTGGTTACGCCGGTGAACCTGTTCTCGCTCGACACGTCATGCGATCGTTCATGGCGGGCGCCGGGACCCGGCTTCTGGCACACGGACTGCGCGTCGATCCGACCGTAATCGAGCAAGTCATCCGCGAGGCGCGCGGGGCTAGGTGGTGGCGGGAGTGACCGACGCCCCCGACTGGGACTGCGCCGCTCGCCGCGGTCTCGAGTGCCGGACGGTGGCCGGCGTGACCTCCTGGCTCCTGGACGACGTCGTCGTGGTCGAGACGGCCGGCCTCTGGCAGAGCCCCCTCGCGCGGCGCCCTGGCGGCCCGTGGCAGCGCGTTTCGGACATGGGCGAGGCGTGGGACATGGGCGGCGCTCGAGAGGCGCAGGCGACGCGGCCGCACGTTCCGGCGACCGTCGGCGCACAGGGAGTCTTGTTCGGGTGAACACCTGCTGGCTCGAGATCAATCGCGCGGACGGTTCCGTCGAGCGGCGCGACGTGCGCCCGGCTGGCCCCGTTGGTATCGCCGCCGGGTCGTGCCCTGGCTGCTGCACCAAGCCGTTCGAGGTGCGCGGCGGCGGACCGCAGCGCCTGCCCGACGACCGGACGATCCGCTCCGGCGGCCGCTGCGTCGCGTGCGGGGAAGCTGTGGGCTACCTGTTCGCGCAGCCAGACACGCTCTTCGGGCTCGAGGAGGATGAGCGCGTTCTCCACGGCCGGCCGCGGGTGTACTGGTGACCGGACGGCTACCCGACCGCACCCTTCAAGCCGTTTCTCACTTTGAGACGCAACCGGCGGAATCCGCCAGGGTTTCCGGGACCCATGGGGCCGACGTGACCCAACTTGCGGCGGTGGAGCGAGGTGCTACGTTCGCAGCTCATGCCGCGCCCGCCGGTCCTGGGAAGGTCCCGGCGGGCGTCGGCGACCTTCCCGTGACTGCCCCCGTCTCCCGCATCGTTGCCGCTGAGTTCCTCCGCCGAGAAGCGGACGCGCTGCTCGCTGGCGATCCAAGGGACGGCGTGCTCGTGAACTACGCCCCGAAGATCCTCCCGCGTGCGCTCGAGGCGTCCGGCCCGCTGTCCGCTGCCGACCGCGCCGCCGCCTACAGAGCCCGAAAACGCGTCACACCGGCCGTGACGATTCGTGACGAAAACGAACAGAACGTCACGGAACTCCCCCAGACCCCCTCAGATCAAAAGGGCCTCAGAGTGAATGGATCTGGAGAAGGATCCAGCAGGAATAATGCTGTAAGCTCAACGCACGAGGGTGCGTGTGTGCGCGCGAGCGACGCCGACCGTCACGTCACGAACGGCAAATCGCGTGACGTGACGAAACGCGTCAGGGCCGCCGGCCGGAAGGGTTTCCCGCCGCCCGACTTCGCCCCGAAGGAAACGCACCGGTCGCTGGCTTCGGCGCGCAACGTAGACCTCGCTCTCGAGCTGGCCAAGTTCAAGGACCACGAGTTCCTCCGGCCCATCTCGGACTACGACCGGGCGTTCGCGAACTGGATCCGCAGCGCGCGTTCGTCGGCAGGCGGCTCCGGAGGCGGCTACCAGCGCCCCACCGACATCCGCCAGAAAACCACGACGCCGTTCGATTTCTCGAAGGTCACCGCGAACGGGAAGGGGGGCGTCTATTGACCATCGGCCAGCTCTCCGAAGCCGTCCGCGTCTGTCTCGCCGAAGCCGCGCGAGAAGGCCGTGCCGTCCCGGACCTCGAGCGCCAGGCCGAGGAAGCGAGGGCCGAGCGGGTGACGGTCGCGACTTCGATCCGAGAGACCCTGCCGGCGTTCGTTCGCCAGGGCCACCCGGCGAACCTAGAAACGCGGATCGGGTCTCCAGGGCTGCTCGCCTTCGCCCGGAGCGTGCCCGGCGTGTCCTGGCTCATCCTGGGGCCAACGGGGGCGGGGAAGACGGTCGCGGCCGCGCTCGCCTTCCGGCGCCTGCTCGCCGCCGGCGTGGCCGACCCGGGCGTGCCGTGGTTCATGGCGGCCGGCGCCAGCTGGTACGACGCCTCCGAGCTGGCCCGAGCCCGCCGCGGATGGCCGCTCGGCCAAGGCGACCCGCCGGAGCACGAGCGCGCGGCCCGGGCGTCGATCCTCTTCCTCGACGACCTCGGCCAAGAGCGCCTCGACGACGGATCGGTCCGCGATGTGCTGAATGCGCGCTACGAATCCGAGCGTCCGACGGTCGTGACGACGGGGCTGCGGATGAGCGAGCTGGTCACGC
>DASURJ010000767.1:0-2715 GCA_036280115.1 Gemmatimonadaceae bacterium | reverse complement strand
ACGATGCGTTAGGACTCTGACCCCTCCCGGAGCGTTTCAGCGCGGCGCGCTGGCTTTCGAGTCGGGGGTGCGGAGATCGGCGGCGCCGTAGGCGACACCCGTTTTCGTGTCGACCCAGATGGTGTGCGCGTCACCCTGTCGGCCGTTCGAGAGACGCACGTCATGGCCGCGGGCGCGAAGCGCCGCGATCGTCGCCTCGCTCACCGTACCGGGCTCGATCGTCGTCGCATCGGGCATCCACTGGTGGTGCACCCTCGGCGCGCTCACCGCGTCGCGAGCCGACTGGCCGAACGCGGTCACGCCCAGCACGACGTCGATGACGGTGTTCGGAATCGTGCGGCCGCCCGGCGATCCCGTCACCAGCACCAGACGCCCGTCGCGCGTGACGATGGCCGGGGACATCGAGCTCAACATCCGCTTCCCCGGGGCGATGAGATTCGCGGGCGTGCCAATGTCGCCCGTCGTGTTCGTCTCGCCGGGCTTCTTGTTGAAGTCGCCCATCTCGTTGTTCAGGATGAACCCAGCGCCGCGCACGACCACTCCGGACCCGTAGCCGCCCTCGAGCGTGTACGTGTTCGCGACCGCGTTCCCGTCCGCGTCCACGACCGAGAAATGCGTCGTCTCATCGGACTCGGCGGCGCGCGTCGTCACGATGTCGGCGCCGATCTCGAGACTGGTCGAGGCACGGTTGCGATCGATGGTCCGGGCGAGCGAATCGGCGTACGCCTTCGACGTCAGGCGCGCCATGGGCACCGAGACGAAGTCCGGATCGCCGAGCCAGCGCGCCCGGTCTGCGTACGCGCGGCGCGCCGCCTCGATGCGGAGGTGGAGAAACTCAGGTGACCACCGGTCCATCTTCGCGACGTCGAACCGCTCGAGAATGTTCAGCGTCTCGAGCATCACCGCGCCGCCCGAGCTCGGTGGCCCCATGGCGATGACCTCGTATCCGTTGAACGTGCCCCGGACCGGAGCGCGTTCCTTCGGCTCGTAGGCGGCGAGGTCGGCTTTCGTGATAAGGCCGCCATTCGCCTTCATCTGCGCGGCGAGGCTGTCGGCGATCCAGCCGGTGTAGAATGCGTCCGGCCCGTCCGCCGCGATCGCCTCGAGCGCGCGCCCCAGGTCGGGAAGCCGAAGCGTGTCGCCGTCCTTCCATTCGCCGCGGCCCGGCTTCCCGTACGCAGCAACCGACGACGGGAAGGGCGCCATCAGCCCACCGACAGTCCGGTTGAGGCTCCCGGCGAGTGCGCGCGACAATGGGAACCCTGTCGACGCGAGCCGAGCTGCCGGGCGGACGACCTCGGCCCACGGCAGCTTGCCGAACCGTTTGTGGGCGAGGGCAAGACCGCGAACGGTACCGGGAACGCCCGGAGCCAGCCATCCCGATCTCGTGAGTGACCGGTCGATCGTGCCGTCGGGCTTCAGGTACATGGTGGGGGTCGCTGCGCCCGGTGCTCGTTCACGGTAGTCGAACGTAGTGGCGCGACCGTCCGTCGTCCGGACGATCATGAACCCTCCACCGCCGAGGTTGCCAGCGCTCGGGTGCGTGACCGCGAGGGCGAACCCCGTGGCGACGGCGGCGTCCACGGCATTACCGCCGCGGGCCAATACTGACGCGCCGATGTCCGACGCGATCCCCGAGACCGAAACGACGAGTCCTCGTTTCGACGCGACTGTCGCCGTGTCGCGGGCAGGCGTCTGCGCAACAAGAATCGAAGCCGGGGCGGCGAACGAAACGCTGGCGGCGGCGAGAACGGCAACGAACTGGTGTCTGATCGAGGTCATGGGCGACGGGAGGGTTGATACACTAAGGTACGTCACGGGGGGCGGGTTCGACCACTAACGCCTCGCGGTCCTCGTGCGTATCAACAGAGCTACGCCCGCGCATACGAGAGCGCCGGTGCGCTTCACCCATCCCGGAGTGTCCATGTCCCTCACGTTCCGTCGCAACGCCACGCGAATGATCGCGCTGTCGGCGGCGCTCGTCGCTGCCGCAGGTCCCGTCGGCCGCGCCCAGCAGAACGCCGCGAACAACGGCGCGGAAGAGCTTCCGCCGCAGGAACGTCTCGTCAGAGAGACCTACGTCCGGCCACCGGCGGAGATCGCGCGGCTCATCACCGCCCCGCGGCAGAACAACGTCTCGCTCACGAATCAGAGCCCCAACCGGAAGCACTTCCTGTCTCTTCGCAGTGACGATCTGCCGAGTCTCGAGGACTTCGGCAAGTCGCACTACTACTTCGCCGGGCTCCAGGTGGATCACAAGGCGAATCGCGCGCGGTCCCTGACGACTCGCGGCGCCGACGGAATCACGATCATCGACGCCACGACGGGACAGGCGCGGTCGATCGACGCGCCGCGCGGAGCCTCAGTGACCAGCGCGGTCTGGTCGCCGGACGGTTCGAAGGTCGCGTACATCGCGAACTTCGACGACGCGTCGCGCATTTACGTCGCCGACGTAGCGACGGGGCGGTCGCGCCAGGTGTCGCAGCGCCCGCTGCTGGCGACGCTCGTGACCCAAGTCGAGTGGACCGCCGACGGCACGCAGCTCGTTGCCGTGCTCATTCCCGACGGGCGCAGGGCGGAGCCAAAGCGGCCCGAGATCGCGACCGGGCCGCTCGTTCGCCTCACGGACGAGAAGAAGGAGCAGACGCGCGTGTTCGCGAGCCTCCTGCGCGATCCGTTCGAGAAGGAGCTGATGGAGTACTACGTTACCGGCCA
>DASURJ010000766.1:0-2366 GCA_036280115.1 Gemmatimonadaceae bacterium | reverse complement strand
CGCGGGATCGACGAGCGTGAGCGACCGCGCGCGTTCGGGATGACGCGTGACGAACTCCGCCGACACCGGGCCGCCCATCGACAGGCCGACGACGTCCACCGGCTGGCGCCAGCCGAGCGAGTCGAGGAGCTGCAAGAGTTGCCGATCGTAGAGATCCGCCGTGTACGGCACGTCGGGGCGGTCGGAGAACCCGCGGCCGAAGTGATCGTAGCGGGCAACGCGGAATCCCGCGCCGGTGAGCGCCACGACGGTCGAGTCCCAGATGTAATACGGGACCGAGAAGCCGTGCACGAGTACGACACGCTGGCCGGTGTCGGGGCCGGCCACGTCGTAGTGCGTGACGCCATCGCCTAACGCGACGAATTTCCCTGGCGCCGACTGCCGCGCGGCGGCGTCGAGCTCGAGGCGCTCGGGGTTGCGCGCCGTGTAGGCCGCCGAGATGCCGGCGGCCACGATCGCGACGAGGAACAGAATGAGTCGGCCGAGTTTCATGAAGATCGAAAGTTTGGTCATTCCGAGCGCAGCGAGGAATCGCCGTCGTCCCGGCAGAGGGATGTCATTCCGAGCGCCAGCGAGGAATCGCAGCCGTCCCGGCAGAGGGGCCCCTCTACCGATACCCCTGCGATTCCTCGACTCGCTGCGCTCGCTCGGAATGACACGCTAACCCTGCCGCCGCTGCAGCTCGACCATCCGTGCGCGCGCCTTCTGGACGTGCGATTGGAGATCCGGATCGGCGTCCTTCCAGAGCTCCACGAACCGGGCGTAGTACGACAGCGCCTTCTGTGCCTCGCCTCGCGCGTCGTGCAGGTCCGCGAGCCGGCGGAGCGCGTGAGCCAGGAAGTTCGCGTCAGCGCCGAGAGGCCGCTCCACCCCATCGACGTACCGCGTGAAGATCGCGATCGCCGAGTCGGCGTTCTGCGCAAGGTCGTAGGTGAACGCGATCGGCACGTAGTCACAGATGACACACACCCCACGGTCATCGATCGTCGCCCGATATTCGCGAACCGCGTCGTCGTACCGACGTTCCGCCACGGCGAGATGGCCGAGCAAGATGCGTCGCGTAGCGGGGTTCGGCGCACCGTCGCGCGGAATTCGCTCCCAGGCCTCGAACATCGCACGCGCGCGTTGCGGCGATCCCGCCATGGTGCTCCGGGGCCATGTAGGCGGGCGTGCCTAACGACGTGCCGACCTGGGTCAGCGCGCCGGTCACAGGGAGGTCCCTCGCGCTGTCGCGCTCGGGTGATTGCCGCCGTGTGCGGCGGCAATCGCCTTGGCGATCCCGAAATCGGTGACTGCCGCGCTGCCCTCGGAGAGCAGCACGTTCTCGGGCTTGATGGCCCGGTGCACCACCCCCTGCTTGTGCGCGAACGCCAGCGCCCGCGTTACGTCGCGCAGCACGCTCACCGCCTCACCGATCGGGAGCGGCCCGGCACCGAGGCGCGCGCGAAGCGACTCGCCCGCCACAAACGGCATCGTGTAGTACGGCAGCCCATCCGTCTCACCGGTCGTGAGCACCGGGACGATCTGTGGGTGCTGGAGCTTGGCCGCGACCTGGATCTCCCGGCGGAACCGCTCGACGTTGAGCCCCGCGGCGAGGTCGGGCGCAAGGACCTTCACGACCACCTGCCGCCCGAGCGTGGCGTCCTCCGCGACGAAGACGCGCGACATCCCGCCGCCGCCGAGCTCGCGGTCGAGGGTGTACGTGTTGCCTAACGCGCTCTGCAGCTGCGACCGCAGGTCACTCATGGCTCCTCTCGCTGAAAGCCGCCGCCGAGACGGCGGCTGCGGTGCCCTCAGCGAATCCCCGCGATGGGATGCCGAGCGCTCAGCGAGACAATATGCAGCCGCCGCGCGGGGGTGTCACGCTGCACTCACAGGTCCCCCCGCCTGAGCGCCTCCACCGCGTAGTGACACGCCCGCGCCGTCAACGCCATGTAGGTGAGCGACGGGTTCTGGTTCGCGCTCGACGTCATGCACGCGCCGTCCGTGATGAAGAGGTTCGGCACGTCCCACGCCTGGTTCCAACCGTTGAGCACCGACGTTTTCGGATCGCGCCCCATCCGCGCCGAGCCCATCTCGTGGTTCGTGTTGCCCGGCGTGCTCGGGCCGCGCGTGTCCGGTCGAATCTCCTTCGCGCTCGCCGCCTCCAGGAGCTCGCTCGCCGCCACGTTCATGTCGCGATACATCGCGAGCTCGTTGTCACTCCAACTGCACTCGATGTGGAGCGTCGGAATTCCCCACGCATCCACGAGCGTCGGGTGCAGCGTGGCCCGATTCTCGGGACGGGGCAGCATCTCGCCAAAACCGCCGAAGTTCATCGTCCACGGACCCAGCTGAGTCAACCGCTCCTTGAACGCCAACCCGAT
>DASURJ010000765.1:0-2806 GCA_036280115.1 Gemmatimonadaceae bacterium | reverse complement strand
GTGATCGTAGTGAGCGCCGATGAGCACCACCTCGGTGCGCACCTCGGGATCGGTGCCTTCGATGATCCCAATGACGTTCAGCGCGTTCGCCCGGGCGCCGACCGCCATCGTGTCGCGCGCCCCCAGCGATGGCAGTAGCGTGAGTCGCCGGCGGCCGTCTCGTTCCACCCACGCCACCGGGACGCGCTGGAAGTAGCCGCTATCGCCCGCCGGCCGAACGCCGGACCGCTCGAGCTCGGCCGCAATGAACCGTGCGGCGCGCTCCGAACCGCGAGTCGCCGTCGCGCGCCCTTCCATGGAATCGTGCGCGAGCGCGCCGAGGAGCCTCCGTACCTCGGCCTCTCCGAGAGTGGCCGCCGCGGCCGCGCGCGATTGTGGCACCGTGGCTGGCGTAGACGCGGTACTGACCTGGCGAGAGCACGCCGCGAGTATGACCGCGGCGATGAAGGCGTTGTTGCGAGGCGACGTGAGGGCGCGCATGCGGTAGGTCGAAAGGGCTGCGAACGGCCGAAGGGAATGCGGGGTGGGGCGACCGTGGACGTAAGCGGTCGCGAGCGCGACGCGCAACCCGCCGTGGCTCGCGCGGTGCAGTACCTGCGGCTATACTCGCCTCGAGACCGGTTCACGGCAGGGGACGATCGATGCTGACCTTCACGCTCGCCGGCGCCCTCGCGGCTGCGCTCGTGCTCCAGACCGGCGTGACGGGCCGCCTGACGCTCGCATCGCCGAAGGACGTCGCAGCCGACTCCCAGCGCGTGGCGCGCGGAGCCCGGTCGGCTCAGGCCGCATTCGAGCGGACACGCCGAGCGAACCTTCCAGTCAATACCCGCGGCACCTCGGGACGTTGCGACGTGCGCGTGGGACGCCTGTGTTACTGGTGGGACGAGGGCGAATGGGCGGGCCCGCCCGAACCCGAGAAGACGAAGGCGGCCCGGACAGGACTGCTCGGGCGACTCGCGGCCGCCGGTGACCGCCTCCCGGGCGACGGCTGGATCGCCGGCCAGCGAGTGCGCTACCTCGTCGAGGATGGCCGCGCGGAAGACGCCGCGCACGTGGCTCGCGAGTGCCAGGCTGCGGCAAGCTGGTGTGCCGCGCTGGGTGGATTCGCGCTCCACGCCGCCGGGGACTTCGCAGCCGCGGACAGCGCATTCGAGGCAGCACTCGCCGCGATGACCGAGGGGGAACGGTGCCGCTGGACCGACGTCTCACTCTACCTCGATGGGGATCCGCTCGAGGCATACGAGAAGCTCACCTGTCCCGAGCGTCCGCCGTTCGAGCGGCGCTTCTGGGCGCTCGCGCGCCCGCTCCATCTCCTCGCGGCCAATGACCTCCGAACGGAGCATTTCGCCCGCCTGACGATGGCGGAGCTCATCCGCACCTCGCGTTACGCGCACGACATGTCGTGGGGGAACGACGTACGCGAACTCATGCTGCGCTACGGGTGGGAAACCGGCTGGTCGCGCGAGCCACCGTCGATGTCGGCCACGGCGTCGATACACGTGGTGGGGCACGAGCCAACCCCGGCGTTCTCGTTCGTGCCAGCGACAGACGTCATCGAGTCACCGGCGTCGGCGGACGGGTCGGGCTGGGAGTTGCGCGACCGCATGGCGCGGACTCGTTATGCACCACGGTGGGCGCGAACCGTGAGCGGGCTCGCGCCGCAGATTGCATTCTTCCGCCGAGGGGATTCGGCGGTCGTCGTTGCCGCGCTCGATCTCCGACACGACACGCTGTTCACGCGCGACTCGGTGGCGGCGGCGCTTGCCGTCGCGCCGGCGGCGGCGCCCGAATCCGTGACGGTCGTGCGGGGCGGGCTCGTCGGGCGCCATCAGGTGGTGAGCGCAGCGGGGCGATGGGAACCGATGCTCGTGAGCGTCGAGGCGCGCGATTCCCTGGAACGTCGTGTCGCACGAACACGCTTCGTCGCGCGTCCCCCCGCTTCGAGCGACTCGACCCGGGTGACCGTATCGGACCTGCTGCTGTTCGACGACCCGGCGACGCTCCCAACGACGCTCGACGACGCGATGCGACGGGCGCGTGGGACGCTTCGCGTCGATCGGGGTGAGCCGGTCGGTGTGTACTGGGAGATGTACGGGATCGCTCCGGGGGGCGAGTCGCTCGAGTACACCCTCACGGTGACGCGCGTGGGAACCCGGTGGCTCCGACGAGCGGCCGAGAAGCTGGGGGTCGTGGACCGACGCGAGCCCGTGCGAATGAAATGGGATGAGCCCGCGGCGCGCCCCGACGGCGTGCGCGCGCGTTCGCTGGCGGTGGATTTTTCCACGCTACCCGAAGGTCGCTACCGCATCGATCTCGCGCTTGAGGCCGAGGGGCAGCCGCCGGCGGTCGCGTCCCGTGTTGTCGAGGTGAGCGACGCCGGACGCCGATGAAGACCAGTTTCCGCGAACGACGCGAGAGATGGCGCCGCCGCGCCGGGCATCGTCGTCATCCTGCGCATCCCGTCCTCCGAGCGTCATCGCCCGAGTCGGCATCGCGACCGGTCGAGGTCGGGAAAGGCAGGAGCGGGATGGACAGGATGAACAGGAGACGCAAGATGACTCGGCCGGCAGCACGGTCGGTCTCCCAAGCGGCCTGAAGGCAGAGGGGAACGGCCGCCCGGGACGCCACCGCCCCGGAGAGCCGTTCCCCTCATCACCCTGCCCGTTGCGAGACGAGAATTCCCGCGCGGAGCGATCCACCGTGATCGGTCCCATCCGCCCGATCCGTATCCCGTGCCGACGACGCCCGCCGGTCAGCGGAGCCCGACGCGGCCGCGGCGAGGCCGGCCGGTGTGCCGTTGCGATAG
>DASURJ010000764.1:0-9934 GCA_036280115.1 Gemmatimonadaceae bacterium | reverse complement strand
GCCGGGACTGTGAACGGTGCCGCCGTGACCCCTCGCCCGACCTCGGTGGAGTCGGCGAGCGCAAACGCGTACGTCGCGCGCTGCACCGGCAGCGGGTAGGGGTTCGGGTTGACGATCGCGAGCGTCGTCTCGATCGAGCCGCCCGTGAGCCCGACACTACGCAGCTTCACCCCGCGTACCGCCACGACCGGCCGCGTAAACGCACGCTCCGCGATGGAGTCGCACGAGGCGAGCAGCGCCAGCGTCGTCACGGCCACCGCACGGAATGAAGCAGTCATGGCCGAAGGAAGAATCAAGGGGCGTACCAGACGCACAACCCGCAACGCGAGGCGCGGTTCATCCCTCTACAATCAGGATCCGGGCGGGCTGCGCAGAGTCGTTGCGCCACCGCCTCGGAACGCCGGACCGAATGGTCGCCGAGTCGCCCGCCGTCATGACGTGATCGAACTGAGCATGAGTCAGCGTCACCTCCCCCTCCAGCACGAACGCGAACTGATCCCGCGTGGAGGCGTGAGGGTTATTGCCGCTCGTGGCGCCGGGCTCGAGCGTCACGAGGATCGGTTCCAACCGGACGCCGGCGTCCCCGGACCCAAGCCCTTCGATCTCGGCCCTGGACCACTGGCTGCTGATTCGCGGCCGCGCGTCTTTCCGGACGACGGGACGCACCGACCCTTCGGCCGCGTGGAAGAACTGGCCGAGCGTCACACCTAACGCAGTCGCAATACGCTCCATCGATGAGATGGATGGGGAGGCCTGGCCGGTCTCGACCTGAGAGAGAAAGCTCGGCGAGAAGCCCGTCTGCTCCGCGAGTGCACGGAGCGTCAGGTTGCGCTGTTCGCGAAGGCGCCTGATCCAGTCGCCCAGGGTGTCACCGACCATTCCGCTTGCAGGGTGTAGCGTGAAGTTCGATCGTTCGAGCGGCCGCAGTCCGCCACGGCACAGCGATTCCTACTTCCGCCGATGCCGCACGTCAACCCGTGGCTACCCTAACGGCGGCTATCGCCCCCAGCGATTGTTCGTGCGGTCGATGTCCGGGAACGCGTTCTCCGGGTCGATTTCCACGCGCGTGATCCGCGGTGATGACGCCACGCGGACCGTCGCGCGCCGCTCCCCGCGGAGCCACACGTCCACCGGAATCTCGACCCGCTCGCCGCCGCGATCGGTCCCCTGACGGGTGATCGCGAGTCGCACGGGCATCGGTGCGAGCCCGCGGTCCTCGACGGTGATGGTCGTGCTGTCGCCCCTCGACTGGACGGCTGCGATGGCATGGTCGAGCGTCCACGTCTCGTAGAACCAGGTGCGCCAGAACCAGGACAGGTCGCGGCCGCTCACCTGATTGAACGTGTTGAAGAAGTCGTACTCGGTGGGGTGCCTGGTCATCCAGCGGCGGCCGTACTCACGGTACGCCCTCATGAACGCGTCGTGCCCAATCAGCGCGCGGAGCGCGACGAGGTTCGTGGCCATCTTCTGGTAGCTCGCCATCGCGTATGCGGGCGAGCCGACCGGATACAGGTCGCCGTGGCGCATGAGCTCCACCTCGTCGCCCGTCCGCGCGAAGCCCAGATACGCGTCGCGAACAATGCGCTCGAGGTCGTAGCCGCCGAAGAACGCGCGCATGGCCTGCGCCTGGTTGAACCGCGTGAGCCCCTCGTCCTGCCAGGCGCGGCGCTTCTCGTCGGAGCCGACCTGCATGGGGAACCACATGTGCGCGAACTCGTGCACCGTGACCGAGTAGAGCGAGAGCGTGTCGCGCGGGCCACCGATGCAGGTAATCATCGGGTACTCCATCCCGCTGCACGACGTGACGCCATCGAGCGCAGTCATCTGCGGGTACGGGTACGGCCAGAGGAACCCCGACAGAAACTCGATGGAGTGCCTGCCGTAGCGCGCGGACTGGTCCCACGCCCACGGGATCCGCGACGGCCGATACAACGAGTGGATGGTCGCGGTGTCGGTCTGCTGATCGCAGCCCGGTGAGGGCGCGCCGCCTTCGGGCGCGCCGGCTCCCGGCAGGCAGTCAACGTCGCCCACGACGGCGTGCGTCGCGTCCCACAGGTACTGGTCGGAGGCGCCCCACGCGAAGTCGCGAACGTTTCGCGCCTCGAACAGCCACGTCACCTTGCCGCCGGACCCCGTGGTCGTCGCGCGTCCAGCGCCGCGATCGGCTTCGCGGACCACGTGCACGACGTTCGGCGAGCGGCGCGCCTCCGCGAGCCGTTCGCGGGTCGCGGCCGTCAGTACGTCCGCCGCATTCTTGAGCTCACCCGTGGCGCCGACGAGCCAGCCCGCGGGCACGGTGAGCGCGACATCGTAGTCGGCCCACCCCATGTAGAACTCGGCGTTCCCCATGTACCAGTCCGTCTGCCAGCCGACGACATCGTCGTACACGGCCACCTGTGGATACCAGTACGCGAGCATGAAGACTTCGCCGTCGGTGCCCGACCGCGGCGCGCCATCGCGCGGAACGGTGAACGTCCACGAAAACTCGAGCTCCGCCGCCCCTCCGGGAGCGAGTGGCGTCACGAGTCGGATCCACGCGATCGTGCCCTCGATCTGATACCCGGCCTGGACACTGCCCTCGACGTCGCGCAGTTGGGGAAGTGCGCGCCCCTGCGCCACAACGCGCGACAGTTCCATCCCGTCTGTCTCGGGCACCGGCTCGTTACGCGCCGATCCCGGGGCGAACAGGTTCTGGTGCAGATGGACGGCAATGAACCGGAGCGTGTCGGGCGACCGGTTCTGGTACCGGACGCGGCCATCACCCGTTAGGCGCTTCGTCTCCGGGTCCAGCTCGGCGCGGAGGGCATAGCGCGCGAACTGGGTCCAGTGACGCGGCCCGGGCTCGCCGGTACGCGTGCGGGTGCCACGTTCGACCGCGCGCCGGAACGCTGCCGTTTCGAACACCGGGTACGGTAGAGGACGCAACCCGGTCTCGGCGAGCGTCGTCGCGGCGGGCGACGGCGGCGGGGCACCGCGGCCGCCCGTCGAGCACGCCGCCACGATCAATAGCCCACACGCGATGAGCGATTCACGACCGATCAGCGGTCGTGCGCGACGAAACGGTTGTGCGACTGATGTCATGGAGCGCTCGGTGTTGACGAGCTGGGAGGGCACGCCACGCGCCGTCCCGAGCTATGTCAATCTATCGCTTGCGATACGTCACGCGCTCCCCTGTCCTCGTGTCGGTGAGATCCAGTGTTCCGTTGGCGAACAGTCCGGTGGCACTCCAGGCCAGGCTCCCGAGGCTGACGTCGAAGAAGTCGAGCTCCACCGCGGCGCCGGTCATCGAGCCGAACGCCTCGAGCACCCGGCCAACGGCTGATGGTCCGCGGCCGGAGATCAATACGGTCCCTCCGGACGACGTCGCGGGAAAGACCGGTGACGAGTAGAGCGTGAGGGTGAGCGGCAGCGTGAGCGACGGGCGATCCGCCACCCACGAGCCTTCAATGGGCGTGTCGATATCGGCGACGAGGTCGAGCGTCGTCGACATCAGGGTGCTGACGGCCCCGAACAACCCGACACCTCCCGTGAGCGTATTGCCGCGCGTGTCGTCACCGAACGGATCGAACCCGGCGACATAGTACCGGAAGTAGTTCGAGTCCACCGCGATGATGGTGAAGTGTTGCGCGTGCCCCGGACGCATGGACTCGCGCGCCCACTCGAATGCCCACGCCTCATCGCGTGCGCCGGCCAGCGCGGGTGGACGCACAAGCGGGTCGTCCAGTCTCGTCACGTATCGCTCGCGCGCGGTGACGATGGTCTCGTGGCGCAACAGGTAGCCGGCCGGGTGCTGCAGTGTTCCGGTCAGCCGCAGCGTGTCGCGGTCGACGTTGAACGTACGACGGGAATCATTGATCGGTCCGAGCGGCGGCAGGGTCGTCTGGCCCGTCACCACGCCGAGCGGCGTTTCAACACGCAGCCGATACCGCGCGCCGGGGCGTAGTCGCAACACGTTAGGCCCGGCAATGACCGGCGACCCGTCGACGACGGTCACCGACTCCACCCGGTAGACACCCGGAACCGCACCCTCCCGCGTTGCGGTGACGGAGTCCTCCTGCGGCCCATAGATGACGATCCGTGCGTCATCGATGGGATCACGTATCGATCCCCCCAACGGCGCCGCAGACCTCAACGTCCGTTCGACGAGCACGACTTGTTCGCTACGCGTCAGGTTCAGGACCGCATGCACGACCGCTCGCGGTTCCAGCCGCGGCGCGACCGTGCCGTCCACCTCGCACCCGACACTGAACGCGACGGTGCAAGCGAGCCACGCTCGCACCAGAACCCGGTGCGCCGGCGTTACCACTCGATCCTCAACCCGACGGACGGCAGCAACGGGAATTGCGAGACGCCCTCGATGACTGGAGGATCCTCGTCGCCATCGAACGTATAGAGGAACACGTTCTTGCGGTTGAACACGTTGACGATGTTGACGTATGGTCGAAGTATTGCGCCGCCGACGGCGAACCGGCCCTCACCACTCAGGTCCAGCCGCCAGTAGAACGGGAAACGCTCGGCGTTGCGTTCGCCGCGGACGATCTCGTCGCCAGAGCGGAACTCATCCCACACGTTCCGGATCGGGTCGTACCGGTATCGGTTCATCACGCCCGACCAGCCCGTGTACGGCGTGCCGGACGCGACACCGAGGTGGGCGCCTAACGACCAGGGCTTCTGCGGCCGCCCGTACCCGAGTACGACATTCGCGTTGTGCCTGCGGTCGTGCCCGGGCCAGTAAGACCGCCCGTTCCGCTCTCGCATGGTCACGCCGTAGCTGTAGGCCACCCAGCCGCTGACGCCGTTGCGCTCGAGCTGCCGCAGGTAGACGTCCACCCCGTACGACCGGCCCTCGTAGTACCGCAGCAGCGACGGCCGGATACGCGGGTCTACCGTGCTCGCCGGCTCGGCGAGGCGATCGTAGGTCTTGCCGTACCCCTCCACCCGGACGAACCGGGTATCGGAAAGCCATCGTTCGGCGCCAAGCACCACGTGGGTGGACGTGGACACGGGTACGTCCTTGTCGCTCGCCAGCCAGAGGTCGAACACGCGAAGCGGCAGGTCCTCGTTCCGCACGGCACGCATCCACTGCGCATACCGCCCGCCCGCCGCGGTCAGCGCGAGTCTCGGCGTCACGAAGTACTTCGCCGAGATGCGCGGCGAGATGCCGAACCAGTCGGCGCCGGACACGAACTCGCCACGCACGCCCGCCCGGACCAGCCATCGGTCGTTCGGCCTCCACACGTCCTCGGCGAAGAGCGCGGCCATGCCAGGACGTTGCCGCATGGTCGTGTCGCCGTCGGTCGCGAGCGGGTCGGGAAACTCGAAATCGTCCCCGTCGTCTCCCTCCAACAGACGCAGTTGCTCGCGGTACGACGTCCGGTACCATGCAGCCTCGTAGCCGGCACTCGAGGTGTGCCGATCGCGGGTGTACGTCAGCGAGCCACCGAGCTGCACTTCGCTCACGCCCTGTCCCAGCCGCACCGAATCCCGCGGCAGCAGGAAATGCGTCGCGAACCGCGTGACCGCGAGACGTTGCGAGAGGCTCGCGCGGAGACCCAGGGGTTGCTCGAGCGTCAGCCCGACCACCTGATTCCCCCAGTCGAAGGTGACCGACTCGTCGTCATCCTCGAACGTCGGAAAGGGCGACCCCGGGTCGGTGATCACGGGCGTCGGATCGTCGTCGACGTAATAGAGGAGGTCCTTCCCGGCATATGCCGTGACGCCGAGTGTCCCGCCGTTAGGCAGAGCGAGCCGGGCCCGAAGCTGGGCGTCCTGAAAGTGGTACGGGAAATCGTTACTCCCGCGGAGCCACTCCACGACCTTGTCGGCATACGTGCGGCGCGCGGCGACGTTCCACGAGAGTCGCCCGCGGGCAACCGCGCCGCCAGCGAACAGCGACGACGAGAGCAGCGATACCTCCGCCGCTCCGTGCGCACCACCCCGAACCTCCTCGTGGCTCTTCACGTCGAGCACGCTCGAGAGCCGGCCACCATAGCGCGACGGGAACGCGCCCGTGAGGACATCGACGCCACTCACGGCCTTGTCGATGAACGTGCCGAACAGCCCGCCAAGGTGAAACGGGTTGTAGATCGGGATGCCGTCGAGCAGCACCAGGTTCTGGTCGGCTTCCCCGCCGCGAACGTTGAACCCGGCAGAGAAGTCGTTGCGGGCAACGATGCCCGGCAGTAGCGCCACCGACCGGAGCACGTCGGCTTCACCGAGCGCGGGCACGCGCCGCACCTCGGATCCCGAGATCGTCACGACACTCGGCGTCGCCTGCTCCTCGAACCGCAGGCGCTCCGGGTGCTTCGCCGTGGTGAGGACGGGCGCGAGCGCCTGCGGGACCGCACGGAGCGCGAGCGTCAGAACCGTGGTCTCGCCCGAGCGGATCGCGACCGACGTGTCGGTCGGCGCGTAGCCAAAGGCGGTGACGCGAAGTCGAAGCCGTCCCGGCGGGAGTTGCCCCAGCGTGAACCGACCGGCCGAGTCCGCCCGCACCGCTCGGCGCGGCCGGTCGATCACCAACTCCGCACGCACCGGCGCGCCCGTGGCCGCGTTGACAACCGTGCCCGAGAGCGATCCCGTCGCGCGCTGCTGTGCGCTCGCGCCCGACGCGATGGCCGTGACGACGACGGTGACGACGAGCGCGACGAGGGAGAGGCGCATTCGGCGGAAGCGCGAGGATGAGCGCGAGGGCGCGCGAGACTCGGGCGCCAGTGCTACCCAGCGGAACGAGCTTTGATCCACGGATCGCACGGATGCGATCTGTCGCGTGTCGTCCCACCGGCGTACGTTCTCGCGGTCTACGACCCGCGCCGGGGGAATCCCCAGACACCTCTCAGCCGAGTCGACTCCTGTGCGGCCCGATGACTCGAATGGGACGCCGCATCCCTTTCGTTAGGCAATCGAATGTTCGTCGGTCACTACGGCTTGGCCTTTGCCACGAAGCGGGTCGCGCCCCGCGCGTCGCTCGGGACACTGTTTCTCGCGGCCCAGCTCGTGGACCTCGTGTGGCCGTTCCTGCTGTTGACGGGGGTGGAGCGCGTCCGGATCGCGCCCAGCGATAACCCGTTCCTGCGACTCGTATTCGAGTGGTACCCCTGGACGCATAGTCTCGTCAGTGGGCTCGTGTGGGCCGGGCTGTTCGGCACGCTCTACCTGCTCCGGCGTGGGGACCGGCATACGGCGCTCGTGCTCGGTGCCCTCGTCCTGAGTCACTGGGTACTCGACTGGGTCACGCACGTCCCCGATCTGCCGATCTACCCGGGGGGGCCTGTCACGGGCCTCGGCTTATGGCGGTCGTTCATCGGCACGATTGCCGCGGAGGCGGTGATCTTCGCCCTCGGCGTCGCCAGCTACGCTGCTCGCACGAAGCCGGTCGACCGGTCGGGCCGCTACGGGTTCTGGGGGCTCGTCGCGTTCCTCGTGGTCATCACCTTCGCGAATGCCTACAGTCCACCGCCGCCGAACGTGAACGCCGTCGCGTGGGGCGCGCTCGCCGCATGGCTGTTCCCGCTGCTCGGCTGGTGGGTCGACCGTCATCGGACGCCGGTCGCCATACCGGCTGCCGCGTGAGCTCGTGAGAATGGACGTGCTGGTACGACGTCTGTCGGTGTGAGATCTGCTCCGCGTGCCGGCGGAGCTGAGCTGAGCCCGCACTGGACGGCACATCACTCCCGGCATACCGTACGAGAAGAACCCGGGTGGTGCCGCATGGCAGGTGTGCTCGACAAACGTGATGTCGCGGTCGACCCCGCGTCCGAACCGACGCTCGGCGAGCTCGCGACACGGTTCGTTCGGACGACGGTTCCTCGCCGCCTGTACCAGTTGTTGCACCTCGCACTGCCCGTCGCGATCGATGTCGCGCTCCGCGGGTGGTGGCGAACGGCGGGGTGGTCGGTCGCGATCGCGGCGTTCGGCGCGTGGGGGCTTGCCGACCGGTGGCTCGCGGACTCCGCCGCGGACTATCCGCAGCGCGCACGATGGGTCCGTGGCGTTCGCATCGTCGCCGGCGTGCTGGCGGTGGTTCCGCCGATCATCCTGATGCTCGAGGCCTTTCTGCGGCTGCTCGGGGACGCGCCGGGCCACTGAGCGCGCCTAGCGATCCCCTCGGATCCGAGCCGCATCACGCCCTGTGCGCATCGCCACTCCGAGCGTCTCCACCCCCTCGACCACGCGCGACCTCAGTCCTCGCGACTGACCCGCTCCGCCAACTTCTCGATCGCCTCCGGCCCCGTCGCCCACCGCGTTAGGCCCGGCAGCGCCCGAAGCAGCGCCGCGCCCGAGAAAAACCGGCATCGCCGGTCGAGCCCGAGCGCGCGAAACGTCGGCCGCGCGAGCTCGCGCCGCACCTTCGCGAGCCGAGTGCCGGGCGCGACCACGTAGAGCGGGAAGCTCAGGTTCGGCGAGAGCGCGGCCAGATCGGCCATCCGCAACAGCCCCGAGTACACCGACGTCGTGTGCTCCACCTCGAACGCGGCCGCCACCTGATTCGCCCCGGTCAGCCACACCACGTCGATGAGTGCCACGAGCCGCTGCGAGTCCGGCGACATCCCGAGCGGCGGGAGGCTCGGCACGCTCAAACCCCCGAGCGGTTCGTCGCCCCACGTGCGGCGCCAATCGTTCCTTGCGATCCACACCCGACAGCCGAGTTGATGACCGACCTTCGCGAGCAGCCACTGAACATGCGTGTGATCGAGCGTGGGGGGATCGGTGAACGGCACGTACGGTGGGGGTGTCTCGCGGACGAGCGAGCGGACCGTGCGCGTCGACGACGTTAGGCTCGGCGGCGTGCCTGGGACACTCGCACGGCCGCGCCGAGGTGACGATCGGCGCACCACGGTCTCGTCGGAGACCAGCAGGTCCGTCGCCCGCTCGGGGGACCGGCCGGCGTGCCACCAGCAGAGATGCTCGAGCTGCCAGACCGTGAGTGACAGCGTCGAGGCGAGGGACAGGAACGCCTCGCGGAAGCGCAGGTAGTCACGCACGGGGTCCCCCGTCGGCGTGAACAGCTCCTCTTCCTCGTGGAGCACTCGTCGGGCCGAGGGCTGGAACGCGGGCCAGCGATCCGGGTCCTGAAGGTGCCAGCACATGGTCGCGAAGAACGTCGCGTGGGCGGGCTGGCCGACGATGGGCTCGGTCGCTGGCGTCGCGGCATCCGCCAGCGCCAGGCTGGGCGGCGCGACGGTGGCGACGAAGTCGGCAAGGCGCGTCGCGGCGACATCGACCGTATCGGGGACGAGGACCGCCGCGCGCAGCTGCCGAGCGAGCGTCACGGGACGCTCGGCGCGCTTGACGAGCGCGTTGAGGAACATGGCGCCCGACGCCCCCTTGAGCGCAAAGGCATCCCAGTCCGTTCGGGTCCGCCGATCGAAGGTCGCGCGGAATGGCTCGAGGCCGATGCTGCCGGCGAGGAAGCGCGCGAGCCAGCGCGCCATCTGGGGCCGGACCTGTGCGCGGCGCCGCTCCCAACCTTCGTACTCGATCTGCGCCGCTCCGCTGGCGACCCACTCCTCCCGGAGGAGGCGCCACGACTCGGTCTGCAGGCCCGTACGGTCGGTCGCGTCTGCGAGGTAAGTGCCGTGCCCTGAATGTCCTACACCCACTACAACTACCCTCTAAAGACTGCGAGTCCCAAGTCTACCAGCTGGGACAGGCGAGTGCGAGCCGCGTGTGTGGATACCGGCAGATTACGCGCAGCGGTCGTTCTCTCCTGGCAGGGTGCGCGTCGCCGCACAATGCTTAACCCGACCCGGCCATACCGCGCACCCTGAACCGCCGGTACGGCCCCGATCCTGCATGCCGGAACCGGCGCCGGCGGCGCCGTGACCCGAAGGCGACTCATTCATCTTCCGCTCCTTGGCTGGACGGAGCCTTCCCGTGCATTTCTTCCCACTGTTCCAGCGTCATCAGCACCTCGCGGGCCTTGCTGCCCTTG
>DASURJ010000763.1:0-2349 GCA_036280115.1 Gemmatimonadaceae bacterium | reverse complement strand
GACGTTCGAGTCGTCGAGGAAGATGCGCAGGGTGACACCGCCACTGGAGCGGTAGGTCTTGCTGACCTTGCCCGCCTGCGCCGCGGCAGCGGGCGCGGCGACCAGGAGGAGGATCGCACAGGTACCGAGAATGCGAGTGATCATGCGCCCAGAGTACCGCGCGTAAGCCTGGTCCGTCAATCGCCGGGACCTTGGGGCTTACCCTCTCGGTCTCCTACGGGCCTCGAAGGCCGGAGCCAACGGATCGGCAGCCCGGGCTCTCACGCGTCACGGCGGTGACATCATGCCTCGCCGCGCGTGGACGCTCGGCAGCGGGACGTTCTCGTCTGCGAGGAACCGCACCCGCGTCGATGGGCGCGAGTTACACTACGCCACGGCGTACGACGTGGAGCGCCTCGTCGTGCGCCGGTTGCCGGAATATGAGGGGGTGCGATCTTCCTGACCGACACCGTCGCACACACCTCCGTCTCCCTTTCTGCCTCGAGATGACCGACCGCGCTCGTACCGGCTGGGAGTCGAGCTTCTCCGAGTTCCGAGAAGCGCAGCCGAAACGCATCCGCGAACGGCTCGTTGCGTTCGTCCGGGACCCGAGCCCGGAGCAGATCCGCAGCTGGGATGACGCCATTCCGCCGCTGCAGGCCGAGGTGTCCAAGGCGCTCATCCGCGACGAGCTGGCGAGGCAGTATTCGGCCATCCTCGAGTACGAGCTGCCGATGGAGTCGCGCCGGCCGGATGTGATCCTGCTCGTCGGCGCCGGCGTCATGGTTATCGAGCTCAAGGGAAAGCTGTACCCGACGCAGGCCGACCTCGATCAGGCGTCCGCGTATGCGCGCGACCTCCGCAACTATCATTGCGAGTGCGACGGGCGGGAGGTCACGCCCGTGCTCGTGCCGACGCGGGCGCGGGGATACCAGCAGTTCGTCGACGGCGTGCACGTCACCGGACCGGACGCACTCGATGAGCTCGTCGCGAGAATCACGAACGCGCGCCGGGAGCCCGTCGTCGAGCGCACGGCGTTTCTGTCGGAGGATGCGTATCGTCCGTTGCCGACGCTGGTCGAGGCCGCACGTGAGCTGTTAACGAAGGGGAGCCTTCGCGCCATTCACCGCGCGCACGCTGCGACCGGGCCGTCGCTCGACGAGATCTCACGGATCGTACATCAGGCGGCGCTCACGAAGTCACGGCATCTGATTCTGCTGACCGGCGTGCCGGGCGCGGGGAAGACGCTCGTCGGCCTGCAGACCGTGCACGCGAAGTATCTCGACGACCTCGCTGTCGATCGTGGCGGCGGCAAGCCGACGGCGCCCGCAGTATTTCTGAGTGGGAACGGGCCGCTGGTGCAAGTGCTCCAATACGAGATGCGCGCCGTCGGAGACGGCAAGACGTTCGTCCGCGGAGTGAAGGACTACATCAAGCGGTACTCGAAGGGGAACGCAGTCCCACCCGAGCACGTGCTCGTGTTCGACGAGGCGCAGCGCGCGTTCGACGCCGACAAGGCGCGTGAGACCCACAAGAGCGACGACGTGCTGTCCGAGCCCGAGGAATTCGTCCGGTTCGCAGACCGCATACCAGAGTGGTGCGTGGTCGTTGGCCTCATCGGGAGCGGTCAGGAGATTCACGTCGGCGAGGAAGCGGGCCTCGGCCAATGGCGCACCGCAGTAGAAGGCTCGACGAGAAGCCCCGAGTGGACGGTGCACGGCCCGCCCGGAGTTGCAGGACTCTTTCGTGGCGGTCGCGTCCCGTTCGAGCCGAAGCCGACGCTCAATCTCGACACGGAACTACGCTTCCATCAGGCCAAGGACCTCCACCAGTTCGTGGCGGAGTTGCTGGAGGGCGCGGATGCCGCGGCGCTCGCGCCGGTCGCAGAGCGCCTGAATGCGGACGGCTATCATCTGCGGATCACGCGTGATCTCGAGGTCGCGAAGACGTACCTGCGTGAGCGCTATGCCGACGACCCCTCGGCCCGCTTCGGACTGGTCGCCTCATCCAAGGACCGTGATCTCGTCAGGTTCGGCGTGATGAACGATTTCCAGTCGACGAAGCGCGTGCCGTTCGGTCCGTGGTACGGCAACAACGAGCACGACTACGGAAGCGATAGCTGTCGGTTGCTCGAGACGTGTGTCACGGAGTTCGGCGCGCAGGGCTTGGAGCTCGATGCGACGTTGCTGGCGTGGGGCACCGATTTCGTACGCGACAGGGGACGCTGGTCGACGGCCAACGCCAGGCGGTACAAAGCAGGGGCGAAGGTGCGCGACCCCTATCGGCTCCGGGTCAACGCATACCGCGTGCTGCTCACGCGCGGGCGTGATGCGACAATGGTGTACGTCCCCAGTATGAACGCCCTCGACG
>DASURJ010000762.1:0-6636 GCA_036280115.1 Gemmatimonadaceae bacterium | reverse complement strand
CAACGCACTGCGGACGTGTGCGAGGGCGGCTGCGACGCCGGGATCATCCGAGGTCGTCACGGCCGAGAGCCGACGCTCCGCGCTCTCGAGGTTGCCACGCCGGAAGTCCACGAAGCCGAGGCCAAGCCGCGCCTGCCCGTGAGACGGGTCGAGGCGAAGCGTCATCTCCCACTCGTCGGCGGCGCGCTCGAGATCGCCCCGATCGGCGTGGATGCGTGCGAGCACATCGTGCGCGTCGGCGACGTACGGATGGCGATCGAGCCCGCGAAGCGCGACGCGCATCGCGACGTCGAGCTGGCCCGCGCGCCGCAACGCGTCCGCCAGCGGCAGAAACGCGAGACTCGACGGGTCGCGCGCCAACTCATCACTCAGGCGGCGAATCTCGTCAGCCATCCTCCGCCCCCTTGATCAACGCCCGCAGGCGGATGGCGCAGTCCAACATTTCCCGCACCCGTGCGACCGCCGGGCGGTCACCGGCCTCCATCAGGTATCGTTGCCACGACAGAATCGCCTGATCCATCCCCGCGCTTCGCGCCGCCACCGCCCCGAGCGCGAGCAGCACTTCCGCATTCCGAGGTTCCAGCTGGGCAGCCCGGCGCAACGCTTCGAGCGCATCCGACTCGCGATCGAGTCGCATCAACGCGCGCGCGACGAGCAGCTGCGCGTCTGCACGATTCGGGGCCGCGCGCGTGGCGGCCATCGCCGCCGCCAGCGCCTCGTCGAGGCGCCCCTCGCGCAATCCCATGCGAGCACTTGCCAGGTGCGGCTCCGGATCATCCCCCGCCATCGGCTCGTGGGCGCTCGCCGGCTCCGGTGCGCGGACGTCGATGATGCCCGTCGACAGCAGGCCGTATGCGATCTTCGCAACGTCGAATTCACTCCGCGCCAACCGGTTGGCGATGCCCCGCAGATCCGTCTGGCCGTCGATCATGGCGAGCATCTCCCACTCGTTCGGCAGGAGGTCCAGCAGCGACGGATGGTCCTCGTCGATCGGCGCGAGCACCGGAACGACGCCGAGGTTCGGGATCTTGTGGGCAATCCGCGCCCACTCGTCGATACGGCGCGCGCCCTCCATCAGCAGCGACTCGGTCGAGATCCGCGCGACGGCCTCCGTGGGCGCATCACTCACCGGCCCCTCCACGAACGAGAAGAAGCCCTCCTGCCACGACATGAGCTCGAAGACGACGGTCTCGATCTGAAGTCGCACCTGCCGCTCGAGCTCGCGCCAGGTGAGGCATCCCGCCTCCACGAGCAGCTCCCCGAGCCGCTTGCCGTCCGTGCGACGGGACTGGGCTGCGCGTGCACGCTCCAGGTCCCCCTCCGAGATCTTCCCCGCCCGCACGAGCATCGCACCCAACGGGTGCGGATTGCTGCGGATCGTCGCCGACACGACCCGCCCGGCATCGAAGTACACGGTGCCTTCGTTGTCGCGAAGCGCGGAGGTCACGCGCAGCGATCCCGTCTTCCGGCTCAGGTCGAGCAGCTGAAAGACGTCGTGGATGCCGAGCTCACGGAGCGGTCCTTCGATCGCCATCAGGCACCGCCCTCTCGGGCGGCGAAGATGCGCTGGAGATCCGCGGCGGTTCGCGTATCGCGACGCGCGCGGCGCGCGAACTCGCTCGCCGGCTCGAGGTCGACGACGCGGCGCCAGCGCTCGATGGCCTCGCGATAGCGATGCTGCTCCGCGGCGAGCACGCCCTCGAAGTACAGCGCGCCGACGTGTTCCGGATCGAACCGCAGCACGCGAGCGAACGCGACGGATGCATCGGCGCGGCGCCCGCTGTCGAACAGCGACTCACCAAGCGACGTCAGCGCGTCGAGGTTGTACGGATCGCGTTGCAGGAGCTCGACGAGCAACCCGATCGAATCGTCGTGACGATTCATCCGGCGTCGGAGGGCCGCGAGGGCGAGCGCTGCCTCCGTGTAGGTCGGCACCGAGTCGAGCGCGGCCGCGAGCTCGCGTTCGGCCTCGGCGGCCGCGCCCTTCATCTCGAGGATGCCGGCGAGGTGGTAGCGCACCACGGCGAAGTCTGGGTCGAGCGTGATCGCGTGACGATAGGCTTCGACCGCGCTCTCGAAGTCGCCGATGGACCGGGCGACGTCGCCGATCTGCTTCAGGACGTCGGCCCGCGCCGGTGCCGCACGGCGCGCACGCTCGAGCGCTTCGAGCGCCGCGGCAGGATCGCCGCCATCCGCGCGTGCGGTCGCGGCGAGAATCAGCATCTCCACGTCGGCAGGCGCCGCATTCAGGAGCGCCTCCGCCAACGGCCGCGCCTCACCGCCGCGCCCGAGCATGATGAGGACGCGCACCTCGCCAGCGACCGCGCGCCGCGCGGCCGTCGGAATGACACCCTGAGCAGCCGGCGGGCCAGCGGCCTGCGGCGCAGCCGCGCTTCGCGCGCCCCGGTACCGGTCGAGGGCCTCGCCGAACGCGCCCTGTCGCGCGAACACGTCGCCGAGCAGCGTGAGCCCCTCCACGGCGTCGCCGCCGCGGGCGAGCACGCGGCTCGCTTCCGCCGACGCGCGATCGAGCAGTCCCTTGGACAGATAATCGGCGGCGGCCGCGTACGGCGTGCCCGCTGGCGCCGCTGGCGCCGGTGCGGGCACCGACGACGGGGCGAGCTCGGTGAACAGCGAGTCGAGCGCGCGCGTATCGAACGCGAACTCGTCCACCGAGCCGTCGGTGCGCCGATCGCCACCCAGGTCCGGGATGATCGAGAAATCCGGGTCCTCGAACTCGAGATCGATGGCGAGCTCGAACTTCTGCGGTACGTAATACGGGTCGATCTCCAGCGCGCGCTTTGTCGCCCGCAGGGCACCGTCGTAGTCCCCGAGGTTCGACAGCACGAAGCTCAGGTTGTAGTGCGCTTCGGCGTAATTCGGCTTGGCCTGGATCGCCCGCGCGTACGCGTTGCGCGCGTCTTCCAGCTTCTTGAGCTCGGCGAGCACGAGTCCCACACCGTTCCACGCGACCGGCTGCTCGGGTTCGAGCTGCAGCACCTGGCGGTAGGCTTCGAGGCAAAGGGGGAGCCGTTTCCGCTTGAACAGCAGGAGCGCGAGGTTCAGCCGCGCTTTCACGAACGCGGGGCGCGCCTGAAGTGCCCGGCGGAACGCGTCCACCGAGGCTTCGGTGTTCCCCGTGTGATAGAGCGCCACGCCCAGATTGTTGAGGCCTAACGCGTACTGCGGGTCGCACTCCACCGCGCGACGGTAGCTCTCGCCCGCCTCGGCGTACCGCCCGTCCTGGTGGAGGGCGATGCCGCGCTCGTTCCACAGCTTGGGGCTGTCCGGACGCGTGGACAGGAGCCGCTCGTAGAGCTGCGCGGCAGTCGCCGGCTCCTTCTTGAGCAGGTGCACCTCGGCCATCGCCTGCAGCACGAGCTCGGCGTCCTCCCCGCGCTCGGCGGCGAGTCGGTACTCGCGCAGCGCCTCCGCGTAATAGCCCTTCTGGCGGAACGCGAGGCCAAGGTTGAAGTGCGCGAGCTGACCCTCCGGTGCGACCCCCATCTCGCGGTCGGCGCCGCGGGCGGCCCGCTGCGCGACCACCGGCTCGTACGATTGGGGCGTGCTGCGGTCGAGCGACAGGTTCGCGTGGGCGCGCGAGAGCGCCGGGTTGAGCTGGATGGCGCGCTTCGTCGCCTTCTGTGCTTCGTCGTGGCGACCCATGTCGCCTAACACGAAACCGAGCAGGTAGTGCGCGTCCGGGTTGTCGGGCGCGAGCTCGATCGAGCGCTTGAGCGCGTTCAGTGCCTCGTCGTTGAGCCCGCGGTTGTAGAGCACCTCGCCAACGTAGAACTGGACGACGGAGCTGCCGGGGTCGAGCGCGAGGGCGCGCGCGAACCACCGCTGCGCGTTCTCCAGGTCGCCACTGCCCTTCTCGGCCAGCCCGAGCTGCACCAGCGCGCCGACATCGTCCGGGTAGAATCGGAGCAGCTCCGTGAACTCGGTGACGGCGCTATCCACCTGGCCGAGCAGCGCGTACGTGCGCCCGAGCTCCCAGCGCGCCGCCCGATCGTCGGCCTGCGCGCGCAGGCGATCGCGCAGCTCGGCCACCCGCCGGTCGTAGTAGCCGGTGTTGAAGTACGCGATCTCGAGGTTGCGCTGGGCAACCTGCATCTTGGGGTCGAGCTCGAGCGCGCGCGTGAAGGCCGCGACCGCTTCGCCTAACAAGCCCTTGTTGTAGTACAGAACGCCGAGGTTGTTGTGGGCGCCGGCGTCCGACGGATCGATGCGGCGCGCGAACGAGCGGAGGACGTCGCGGTCGCGTTCCGACGTGAGCGGCTGCGGATCGGGGGCGATCGCCTGCGGGGCCTGGGCGCCCACGGTGGCCGATGGCGCACCCGGCACGGCGACCGACGCGGGGCCGGCCGCCGTGATGACCGGATGCGCGCCAGATGCCGAGCGCGGCGTCAGCGGGACGTCTGCGAAGGCATCGACCTTCGTGGGCGTGGGTGTGCTCACCCCAGTCGCACGGCCTTCAGGATGGCCTGCAACGACGCCACGTCCGGCAGCAGCAGGAAGAACCCGCGCAGCCGCTCGTGAAGATCGTTCATGTAGAACTCGCTCTCGACGCAGAACACGTAGTCGCGGTCGGTGCCGAACTGCAGGTAGGCCGTGGTGAGCACCGCGCTCGACATGTCCACCGCGAGGCTGGGCGGCGACGGCAACAGCATGAGGCCCATGAAGTCGCTCAGGGCGTTCATGTAGGCGCCGCTCAGGATATTGCCGGCTTCCTTGATCGCGGACTGCTCGAGATCGCCGAGCTCGGTCGAGGTGCCCGCCGGCCGCCGCAGCATGAGCTCGGACAGCCTAACGGCGGTCTGCTTCGGGAAGACGAGCAGCGTGCGACCCGTGAGGTCGCCCATCATGTGCATGAGCACCGCGGCCACCGGCTCCTCGGGCCCCGAGATCTGCGGCGGCACATCCTCGAGCTTCGCGATCGTGATGGTCGGCACGCTGATCATGATCGTGCTGCCGGTCATCTGCGACAGCGCGGTTGCGGCGTGGCCGGCGCCGATGTTCGCGACTTCGCGCAGGGCATCCACCTGGACCGGCTTCAGACTCTTCAGGTCGTTCATTCCCGCTCCGCTAAAGGAGACTGCTCACGTCGAGGATGAGCGCCGGCACCCCGTCGCCGAGGATCGTCGCCCCGCTGAACACCGATAATCCGTCCTTCACCGCGTCGAACGGCTTGATGACGATCTCCTGCTGGCCCGTCAGCTCGTCCACCACCATCCCGGCGCGCCGGTCGGCCACCTCCAGTACGACGACTTGGCCACCCCGCGCGTCGCGCCTCGGCAGGCGGACGACATCGCGCAGATGCAGCAGCGGGAGCACGTCATCGCGAAGCACGAGCACCTCGCGTCCCTTCACGTGCCGGATCGTCCCCTGCTCGAGATGAACCGTTTCGTTGACGTGCGTCATCGGAATCGCGTACGTCTCGTCACCAACGCGGGCCAGCAGCGCGCGCACGATCGCGAGCGTGACCGGCAGTCGCACCGTGACGGAGGTGCCGTGCCCTTTGGTCGACCGGATGTCGACCGTGCCGCCCAGCGCGCGTACCCGAGCGTGCACGGCGTCGATGCCGACGCCTCGGCCCGAAATGTCGGTAACCTGCTTCGCCGTGGAGAATCCCGGCCGCGCGATGAGGCGCAGCAGCTCGTCGTCGCTCAGCTCACTCCTTCCCGGCTCCACCAGCCCCAGCTCGTGGGCTCGCGCCAGAACGCGATCGCGGTCGATCCCCTTCCCGTCGTCGGTGACGCGGATCACGACTGCCGAACGATCGCGCGCCGCGGTCAGCGACAGGCGCCCGGTCGGGGCTTTCCCGCCGCGCAGCCGCACGTCCGGTGTCTCGAGGCCGTGGTCGATCGCGTTGCGAAGCAGATGCACGATCGGATCGCCGATCTCGTCGAGCAGCGACCGATCGAGCTCGATCTCCTGGCCCTCGATGACGAAGTCGACCTGTTTCCCGAGCGCGCGCGCGGCATCGCGGACGACGCGCGGGAATCGGTCGAAGACTTGCCAGACGGGCACCATGCGGCTCGTCATGATGCCGTCCTGCAGGTCGGCGACGAGACGCGACGCCTGTGTCACCGCCTCGGTCAGTGCCGGATCGTTGATCGTCACGGCGAGCTGTTGCAGCCGACCGCGCGTGATGACCAGCTCGCCGATGAGGTTCATCAGCGTATCGAGCCGGTGCAGGTCGATGCGCACGTGCCGATGCTGTCGCGCCGGGAGCAGCTCGCTCGCGCGCCCCGCCGTGGGGACCGCCCGTGCTGCGCCCGGCGCGTCGCCGTTCCCGTTAGGTGGCGTCGCATTCGTGGCGGCGGATGGGGCGGGCGGTACGGGCGGCGCGGGCCCGTCTCGCTCGATGCGTACCTCCGCGACGTACCCCGCCGACCGAACGACCCGCTCGATCTCGGCGTCCGCCGCGGCCGCGGCGAGTCGGATCGACAGCCGACCATCGAAGTCGTCGCTCTGCAGCGCGTCGACGGACGGTGTCACCGCCGCGACTGCGCCGAGCGTCCTCGCGCGCTCGAGCGCGAGGAGGGCACGGACGCCGCGCATCGGCGTGTCCGGCTCCTGGACGACGTGAATCGTCAGGTTCGCCCCGTCGGTCCCGGACGTGCTGGCGGG
>DASURJ010000761.1:0-4521 GCA_036280115.1 Gemmatimonadaceae bacterium | reverse complement strand
ACGTCATTCTCGCCGGCCACGTAAGTGTGGGCCGATCCGGAGCCACTGGCCGAAACTCCGGCGGTGGCGATTCGCGAGCCCGCCCGCGAACGGCGCGGCGTAGGAGCGACGATCGCGTCTGCCTCGTCCGCGCGCCGATCGACCTCGTAGTCGAGGCGCTCGAGACGCTCGAGGAGCTCGCGCGTCGCCTCACGAGTGGCTTCGCGAGCACGGCGCATAGCCTCCGTCGCCTGCTCGCGGATCTCGACCTCGGCCCGCGGGTCGAGACGCATCCGGATGCCGTCGCGGAACAGGTCGCCATCGAACTCGAAGATCCGAGGAGCGCGAGGAGCCATCGGCGCCACCACTGCCGGCGGCGTGATGAAATCGCTGAACCCCCACCCGCCGTCGCCGCCGATGATCGTCACGCCGTGCCGATCGCGCGGCAGATCGCCGGCACGAACCGGCTTGATCCGCACCGTCTTCGTCTGGCCGCCGGAGTACAGTTGGAGCTCCACGTCCTCGCCGACGTTGATCTTTGCGAGCTCGCGGCGATACCGGCTCATGCGCGCGCTGCTCATGTACGGATCACCCGCATCCTCCGACGCAACTTTCAGGGTCACGCCGTTGATTGCGGCTACGCGGTCCCCTTCGACGATCCCCGCCTTTTCCGCCGGGCCATCCGTGGTGACCCGGACGACCAGCATCCCGAGCGTGTCCCGGCGGCTTCCGGTAGCGCTGAGGCTCAGACCAAGCACGGGGCGCTCCTCCAAGTCGCGTCGCGCGACGCGGGTGCGGCTGGGCAGGTCCTCCATCTCGACGGTCTTCACTCGCACCGTCTTCGTCTGCCCGGACGCCCAGACGCGGAGCTCCACCTCGTCACCTGGTTTGACCTTCTCGAGCTCGCGAATCAGCCGCCGGTTCGCGATGCCATCCATGTCGCCCTCACCGGCGTCAGCCGCCGAGAGGCGCAAATTCACGCTGTTGACCGATTGGATTCGGTTTCCTTCCTCGATCCCTGCCTTGTCGGCCGGGCCGCCAGCCGTCACGCTCTGAACGAGCAGGCCGAGCGTGTCGCGCATGCCACCGGAACTCGTGGTGATGCCGATGGCGGCGCGGTCGCGGTCGTACGAGGACCACGCGCGCGCGCGCACCGACTGAGCCTGAAGCGCTCCGGCAGCGGCCGTCGTAAGTGTAAGCGCACCGGCGATGTAGAGTGACCGTCGCATAGAACCTCAGTGAAGTCGGGAATGCTCTCTACGCGGTCTGACACGCGGCGGGGGTCCGACGGTTTCCGCCGCGGCCATTCGGGGACGATTCGCCAACGGGGCCCGGACGGGCATATTTCCGGGCATGAGCACGACTGCTCCTCCCACGGCCTCCATGGCGCCAGACCTCCATGCGTTCGAGCATCACTGGCAGGACGAGGCCGACGCCGCCTTCCTCTACCGTGCGCTCGCCGGCGTCGAGACCGATGAGCGCAAGCGCGACATCTACGCGCGGCTCGCACAGGTCGAGGACAGGCACGTCGAGATCTGGGCAAAGGTCCTCACGGAGCACGGGCGCGCGCCCGGAGCCTTTCGCCCCACCGCCCGCGCTCGTTTGCTTGCGTGGCTCGGCCGGCGGTTCGGACCGGGGTTCCTGCTGCCTCACCTTCTTCGGGAAGAAGGGCGCGAGGTCCGCGGCTACCTCGAGCTGCATCGCCAGACGCCCAAAGGCGCACCCGGTGGCGGCGAAGCGCTGCTGCTCGCGCGCGAATCTGCCGAACACGCGACGACGCTCGCGAGCATCAGCGGAAGGTCAGCAGAGCCGTGGCACCGCACCGAATCGGGCGGCTTTCTCCGCAACGTCGTGTACGGCTTCAACGACGGGCTGACGGCGAACTTCGGGCTCGTCGCCGGCGTCGTGGGCGCGACCGCGACGGCCCAGCACCAGATGGTGGTGGTCGCGGGGGTCGCCGGCCTCATCGCGGACGCGCTCTCCATGGGCTCGAGCGGCTACCTGGCCGCGAAGAGCGAACAGGAGGTCTACGCGCACGAGATCGCGATGGAGCGGGACGAGATCGCGCTCATGCCCGAAGTGGAGCGCGACGAGCTGGCGCTCATCTACGAGTCCAAGGGCATGGAGCCTAACGCGGCGCGGGAGCTGGCGACGCAGGTCATGGCCGACCCGCAGCGGATGCTCCAGGAACAGGTGCAGGAGGAACTCGGCATCAGCGACCCGCACATGTCGCCCCTTCGCGAGGGATGGGTCACCGGCCTCGCGACCGCATTCGGCGCGGTCATCCCGGTGTTTCCTTTCCTCGTGCTCAGCGCTACGCCGGCAATCGTGCTGTCGTTCGTCCTGTCGATGGCGTCGCACTTTCTCGTCGGCGCGGCGCGATCGGTCTTCACCGGCCGAGGACTGGTGCGATCCGGCCTCGACATGTTCGTCGTGGGGCTCGGGGTCGCCGTGGTCGGCTACTTCGTCGGAGACTGGGTCGGGCGCCTCTTCTGAGCGTCGTGTGCCGCCGCCATCAGCGCATCGCCGATCGGCGGCACCCTATACGCTGGCGCCCTCGAGCACGTCCTTCACGGCGGCGGCAAGGCTGTCGAGGTCGTAGGGCTTGTACAGAACCCGGCACCCGGTCTCGGCCCCGAGGTCGTGCGGCGCCACGTCGGCGCTGTAGCCGGTCATGAACACCACCGGGACGCTGCTCCCGCTTTCGCGCACGGCGGCGTAGACCTCGCGCCCACCCTTCCCCGGCATCACGATGTCGAGCAGCAGGAGATCGATGCGGTCACGGTGCTGCTCGAGCATCTCCAGCGCCTGCACGCCGTCCTCTGCCGTCAGGACGGCGTAGCCAAGCCCTGTGAGCAGCCGCTCGGCGATCCGGCGCAACGCCGCCTCATCTTCCGCCACGAGAATCGTCTCGCCCCCGCCCCGCACCGTTGCCGGCTGCTCCGGTAGCGGCTCGGACGCCACCGGCTCGTTCACGGCCGGGAGGTGCACGGTGAAGCACGTCCCGCGGCCCGGCGTGCTCGCGACGTCGATGAAACCGTCGTGCTGCCTAACGATCCCGTACACCACCGCGAGCCCGAGCCCCGTCCCCTCGCCCACCGGCTTCGTCGTGAAGAACGGCTCGAAGATGCGCTCGCGAACATCCGATTCCATCCCGCACCCGGTGTCCGTGAAGCGCAACCGCACGTATCGGCCGGGAGGCATCACGGTCTTGGCCGCGCCCTGCTCGTGCGCGAGCGTCACGTCGTCCACGTCGATGAGGAGCCGGCCGCCGCCCGGCATCGCGTCGCGCGCGTTCACCGCGAGGTTCAGCGCCACCTGCTCCATCTGGGCCGAATCGGCAAGGACCGGGGGGACGTTCGGCGCGGCATCCAGCCGCACGTCGATGTGCTCGCCGATGATGCGACGCAGCATCCGCATGAAGTCGCCGAGCGTCGCGGCGAGATCGAGCGGCTTCCGATCGATCTGCTCCTGCCGGCTGAACACGAGCAGCTGGCGCGTCAGGGACGCAGCCCGATGTGACGCGCTCGCGATCTCGGTCAGGCTCTCCCGAAGCTCCGGGGGAATCCCGCGGCTCAGCTGCCCGAGTTGGGCGTTGCCGAGGATGGCAGTGAGCAGGTTGTTGAAGTCGTGGGCGATGCCCCCGGCGAGTTGGCCGACGGCCTCCATCTTCTGTGACTGGCCGAGTTGCCACTCGAGCCGCTTGCGTTCCGTCACGTCGCGGGCAATGCCCTGCACGCCCACGATCTCGCCGCGATGGAGAATGAGCCGCGTGTTGACCTCCAGCGTCACGCGACGGCCATCCTTCCCCCGCACGTCGAGCTCGTACTCCGTGCGCGATACGTCGCCACCCACTTTACGCGCAACCATCTGCTGTGCCAAGTCGACGTGCTCGGGAGCGACGACATCGCGAACGTTCAGCCGCAGCACCTCCGAGCGGGAGTAGCCAAGCACGCGCTCCGCCGCCTTGTTGATCGACGTGAAGTCGCCGCGCAGGTCGTGCGTGTAGATGATGTCGTTCGCGTTCTCGAACAGCTCGCGGTACCGCTCCTCGCTTCGCTGGAGCTCCTCCTCGCTGTACACGCGGTCGGTGATGTCGAGCACCACGCCAACGAGCGCAACGGTCGCTCCCGCAGCGTCGCGAACGGCGCATCCGCGGGCGACCTTCCACCGGCACTGCCCGCTCGGGAGCACAACGCGGAACTGCGCCGTGATGGGCTCGCCGTCACTCAGCGCGCGGCCCAGGACGGCCCGGACCGCGCCGATGTCGTCCGGGTGGATCGGCTCGAGGAACTGCGCCATGGCACTCCCGGCCGGCGGAGGCGGCGGACCATGCTCCGGCCTGCGCTCACCGACGATCTCGAACCGGTCTGCCAGGACGTCCCAGTGCCAGGTCCGGAGCTGCGCCGCCTCCATTGCCATGAGCAGCCGCTTCTCCGTCAGCTGTAGCGCCTCGAGGGCATGTCGCCTCTCCGCCGACTCCCGCTGGAGCTCGACGTTCTTTGCCTCGAGCTCGGCCGTCCGCTTTCGGACGAGACGTTG
>DASURJ010000760.1:0-8581 GCA_036280115.1 Gemmatimonadaceae bacterium | reverse complement strand
TACCGCCGCGGTGCGTCACTCCTCGGTCGTCAGGCGCAGCGCACCGGCGCGGGCTCGCTCGCCGTGGTCGCGCCCGGTGCGCACGCCGCGCTGATCGAGGCCGTCGCCGTCGGCATCGCCATGGGTGCCTGGGAGTACCAGGATCTCAAGTCACCGCCACCGGAGGCCGAGCGCAAGAAGCCCCTCACCAAGGCGACGATCGTTGCTGACGGCTCCGCAGCCGCCAAGCGAGCGCTCGCCGACGGCGAGGCGATTGCAGCCGGATACGACGTCGCACGACGGCTCGCGCACATGCCACCCAACCTGTGCACGCCGGAGTTCCTCGCGAAGACCGCGACGGACATCGGCCGCCGCCATCGACTCAAGGTGACGGTCCTGGGCCGGCGTGAAATGGAGCGCCAGAAGATGGGGTCGTTCCTCTGCGTCGCGCAGGGAACGCCGCAGGATCCCAAGCTCGTGACGATCGAGTACCGTAAGGGCCGGCGCGGGGACGCGCCTATCGTGCTCGTTGGCAAGGGCCTCTGCTTCGATACCGGTGGCATCTCGATCAAGCCCGCCGACCGCATGGAGCTCATGAAGTACGACATGTGCGGTGCGGCAGGCGTCCTCGGCGCGATGGAGGCCATTGCCAGGCTCAAGCTGCGCGTGAACGTCGTCGGGATCTTCGGCGCGACGACCAACATGCCGTCCGGCACGGCCGTGAAACCCGGCGACGTCGTCATCAGCCATCTCGGCAAGTCCATCGAGATCATCAATACCGACGCCGAGGGCCGGCTCGTGCTCGCGGACCTGCTGTCGTACGCGCGACGCTTCAAGCCGGCCGCCGTCATCGATGCGGCCACGCTGACCGGCGCCTGCGTGATCGCGCTCGGGCACACGGCTACCGGAGTACTTGGATCCGAGCAGGGTCTCGTCGATGAGGTCATCTCCGCCGCGAAGCGTGCCACGGAACCCGGGTGGCAGTTGCCGCTCTGGGACGAATACAAGGAGCTCATCAAGTCGGACGTCGCCGATATGAAGAACACCGGCGGGCGTGCGGCGGGTACCATCACCGCGGCTATGTTCCTGAAGGAGTTCGCGGAGGGGTATCCGTGGGTGCACCTCGACATTGCGGGGACGGCGTATTCCGAGACGGACCTCGTGGCGATTCCGCGCGGCCCGACGGGAGTCCCCACGGGTACATTCGTCGAGTTCGTGCGAGGGAGGGCGGGCTGATCGGGCTCATCGCGGCGAGGCTGTCGCACGTGCGCCGCGTCTCGTTCGCCGTGGTGATCGGAGCAGCGCTTCACGCAGGCGTACCCGAGCGCGCCGACGCGCAGGTGCCGTCGCGCGATACGCTGCGGACGCGGCGGGACTCGCTCCGTGCGGACTCGGTTCGCGCGGATTCGATCCGCGTTCGCGGCGACACGCTGCGCCGGCCGGATTCGATCTCGGTCGCGGTGCCACTGCCGCCAGATTCGGCGCGCGCCGACTCCGCCCGTGCCCGGCAGCGTGCCGACAGCGTACGCGCGGCGCGCCTCGCCCGAGAGGCGGCCGACACCGTCAAGGCACCGATCGCGACGGCGGAGGTACCGCCGGATTTCGAGATCGCGTCACGGTACCGGTGGAACCGGGACCAGCTCTTCTCGAGCGGTGCGCTCACGTTAGGCGAGCTGCTCGGCCGCGTGCCGGGCGTGACCGCGTACATGTCGGGCTGGATCGCGACGCCACACACGAACACCTACCTTGGCGATTTCGGGCGCGTGCGCGTGTTCTACGACGGCGTCGAGATCGATCCGCTCGACGTGAGCATGGGGCGTCGCCGGCCGTGTGCCGAGGAGCGGGAATGCTCGCCGGGCGCCGGCGCCATGCTGGACCTGTCGAGCATCCCGATCTGGACCGTCGAGGAAATCGTCGTGGAGCGCGCGGCCGAAGAGCTTCGCGTGCATCTGCGAAGTTGGCGCGTGGACCGCACCACGCCCTACACCCGGGTGGATGTCTCGACCGGCGACCTCTCGACGAACTCCTACCGCGGATTTTTCGGCCGGCGGTTCCGCAACGGCGCGGCGCTTCAGCTCGGGGCGCAGCAGTACAGCACGCAGGACCCGCGCGCCGGAGGCGATGGAGACCTGCTCGATGTCGTGGGACGCCTCGGCTGGGCGAAGAAGGAGTGGAGCGTCGACGCGGTGGCGCTTCGAACGCGTCGGAGCCGCACGGAGCAGTTGAGCTGTAGCGGCGTCGAGAACGGCAACTGCGCCAATCCTTTTCCGGAGCTCGGTGAAGGAGTCCAGTTCGCGAACATCCCGGGGCTCGAGGCGACGCGCTCGGACGCCTACGTCCGCGTGTCGTACGGGAGCCCCGAGCGAGCCCGATGGCTCCAGATCATCGCGGCCACGAGCCGGTTCGCCGAGACGAACACGAAAACGACGTCGCCCGGAGGAACACCCACCGAGCCGTTCACGGGCGACACGGTGGACACCACGGCCTCGCGCGCGCAGTACGTCGTGACCGGCGGCACTCGGCTCGCGGGCACGTCGGTGAGCGGCACGGCGCGCCTGCGGGTATTCAACGGGGCGTGGTACCTGTCACCGTCGGGACGGGTAGGATTTCAGCGCGGTCCGCTCGCGCTGAGCGCGTTCGCGGAGCATCAGGTCGACGATTCCACGCTACGGGTCGACGTCTCCGCGCGGGTGTCGCCGTTCCGGCGCGTGAGCCTCGCGGCGTCGGTTGGGAGGAGCTCTCCGACCCGAACCACCGACCGGCCGACGACGCTGGCGTACCGCGGGGAGGCAGGGGTGCGCCTCGCCCGACTCTGGGTAACAGGCGGGATGATGTCCATCGACACGGCTCACGTGCCCGCGCCGGTCGTGTACGACACCACCTATCTGCCGTTCGCGGCCGGCCGACGGAGTGGCACGTTCGCGACCCTCCGTGGGCCGATCTGGAAGTCGGTGAGCCTCGACGTCAGCGCCACGAAGTGGACCGCCAATCAGCCGTATCTGCCCGAGTACCAGATCCGGAGCGAGCTCTTTCTGGACACGAGCTGGCTTGGCCGCTTTCCCCAGGGGAACTTCCACATCCTCGCGTCGGTGTCGCACGAGTATCGCTCGTCGGTACTCTTCCCCCGGGCGACGGCCAGCGCCGCCGATTTCTCGTCGCAGTATCAGGTCATTTCCACCCTGCTCGAGCTCCGTCTCTACGATGCCTCGATCTCCTGGCAATATCGCAATGTGACGGGCGAGATCTACGCGGTGATCCCCGGATTCCAGATGCCGCGGCTGACCAACTATTACGGCGTGCGCTGGAACTTCTTCAATTGACAAGGTTGTTGTCAGCTCGTAACTTGCGCGACTATTCATGATCCGGAGCATGACGGGGTTCGGGGCCGCCGAGGGGGCGGTCGGCGGCACGCGCGTGAGCGTCGAGCTCCGAACGGTCAACCATCGGTTTTTCTCGCCGAGCATCAAGCTTCCGAGCGAGTTGTCGCGATGGGAGCCGGAGGTACGAGAGGCGCTTCGGCGGCGGATCGCGCGCGGGCATGTCACGGTGTCGGCGCGGACGGAGCGCACGACTGTCGCCGGTACCATCGACGAGTCCCGGTTCGCTGGGTACGTCGCGTTGTTGCGCGAGTTACGAGAACGACATTCGCTCGACGGACCGATCGACGTGGCAACCGTGCTTCGGATGCCCGACGTCATATCGTCGGCGGGCGATGAGGCGGCCGGAACCGCCGCGGAGCTCACGGCCGTCGTCGACGCCGCGATCGATTCGTTGACGAAGTCGCGAAGTGAGGAAGGGAAGCGGTTGGCAGCGTACCTGCTCGAGCGGCTCGCGATCGTCGAGGCGGCATTGTCTCGCATTGCGGTCCGCGCGCCCGAGCGGGTGATCGCGCAGCGCGACCGGCTGCGTGAGTCGGTCCGCACCTTGACCGAAGGAACGGCGATCGACGAGGTCCGCGTCGCTCAGGAGATCGCCATCCTGTCGGACAAGCTGGACGTACAAGAGGAGATCCAGCGGTTCGCGTCGCACATCACGGCGTTTCGCAGCGCACTCGACGCGAAGAGCGGCGAACCCGTGGGAAAGCGGCTTGGATTCCTGTTGCAGGAAATGCTGCGCGAGGCGAATACGACCGGAAGCAAGGCGAACGACGCGGCGATGCTGCACGACGTCGTCTCCATCAAGGAGGAGCTGGAGCGGATTCGCGAGCAGGTGGAAAACCTCGAATGAATCCGTTCCCGTTGATCCTGTCGTCACCGTCCGGCGGCGGCAAGACGACCATCGCGCGGATGCTGCTCCAGCGTCGGCGCGACGTCGGATACTCGGTGTCCTGCACGACGCGTGCGCCGCGGCCCGGCGAGCGGGACGGCCACGACTATCATTTCCTGTCGCGCGAGGACTTCGAGGCTGCGCGCGAGAAGGGCGAGTTTGCGGAATCGGCGGTCGTGCACGAGCACCTGTACGGCACGCTCCGTCGTGAAGTGGATAGGGTTCTGCGAACTGGAAAGCATGTGGTGATGGACATCGATGTCCAGGGAGCACGCCAGTTCGCGGTAACCTATCCGGAGTCGGTGCTCGTGTTTCTCTTGCCGCCGTCGACCGACGTACTCATTGGCCGGCTGCGCGCTCGACAAACCGAGGATGATGGGAAGCTGCTCGTGCGCCTCCGCTCGGCGCGCGAGGAGTTGCGCGAGGTAGGAGCATATCAGTACGTCGTCGTCAACGACGATCTCGAGCGTGCGTACGCGCAGGTTTCGGCCGTCGTGGACGCCGAAACCGTTCGGCATCAGCGATTGCCGTTGCTCGATGAGCGCGTCGCGAGTCTCATCGAGGCGCTCGATCGTCAGATTCTCGAATTCTCAACAACCAGGACTGGGTAGCACATGCGAGTGTACACACCAGGCGAAGTCGCAAGGCACGCGGCAAACAAATACCTCGGCGTTCTCGTCGCCGCGAAATTCGCGCGGGTGCTCAACGAGTTTCCGCGCGACCGTTCGTCGTCGCGCGAGAAGAAGCTGACGACGCGTGCGCTCGAGGAGCTCGCGACTGGCGAGATTCAGTACCGCGTCGTACCGAAGCGGAGAACCGAGGGGTGAGCATACGGGGGTGCGGGTCCGCGTGACTCGGCCTTTCGACGGTCGCCGCATTCTCCTGGGTGTCACCGGTGGAATCGCGGCGTACAAATCCGCGTGGATCGCGCGCCTGCTCACGCAAGCGGGCGCCGCGGTCGACGTGGTGCTGACGCGGTCCGCCTCCGAGTTCATCGGGGCGATCACCTTCGAGGCGCTCACGGGGCGCCCCGTCTACACGGCGCTCATTGCCGAGGGACACGCGCTCGACCACATCAGGCTCGCGCGGGCAGCGGACGCTGTCGTCGTGGCGCCGGCCACCGCGGACTTCATTGCGCGCGCCGCCCATGGACACGCCGACGAGCTGTTGAGTGCCTGCCTGCTCGCCGCGACCGCACCCGTGTTGATCGTCCCCGCGATGAACGACCGCATGTGGGCGCACGCGCAGACACAGGCAAACGTCGCCCATCTCCGTTCCATCGGGTATACGGTGCTCGAGCCCGACGCCGGCCCCCTGGCCGTGGGCGAGGGGGTCGGACCGGGACGACTGCCGGAACCGGAAGCCATCGTGGCTCACCTCGCGCGTCTCGTCGAGCCGCCTAACGGGTTGCGCGGTAAACGGGTCGTCGTCACCGCGGGGCCGACGCGCGAGCCCGTGGATCCGGTACGCTTTCTCTCGAACCGGAGCAGCGGCAAGATGGGCGTGGCGATTGCGGCCGCCGCGTGGCGTCGTGGCGCCGACGTCACCCTGGTCGCCGGCCCGCTCTCCGTCGCGCCGCCCACGGGGCCGTCGTTCATCTCGGTGGAAACGACGGAGGAGATGCGCGCGGCGGTCGAATCGGCGATCCATGCCGCCGACGCCCTGATCATGGCGGCGGCTCCCGCGGACTTTCGCCCGGCAACCACGGCGGACCAGAAGATCAAGAAGAGCTCCGCTCCCGCCCCCATCGAGCTCGCCCCGACCCCCGACATTCTCGCCACGACCATCGGCGCGCGTTCCGCGAAGCTCGTGACCGTTGGTTTCGCGCTCGAGACGACCTCGGCGCTCGAGCATGGACGCGGCAAGCTGGTCGCGAAGCAACTGGACCTCATCGTGGTCAATGACGCCACGGAGCCGGGCGCCGGCTTCGCGACCGACACCAATCGCGTAGCATTCATCGACGCGGCCGGACACGTCGAGGAACAGCCGCTCATGCAGAAGGGGGCAGTGGCCGATCTCATTCTGGACCGCGTCGAGCGGTTGATGCATGGACGCTAGAGACCAGCTTCGCCGGTACCTGGAGCAACGGCGCGAGATGGGCGAGCGCGAGCTCGTCCTCGACGGCATGTCGGTCGAGGACGTGATGCGAATCCTCGGCGCGGGTGGAGTGTCATCCCCCGTGGAGGCCGAACGCGTACGGCCGGAGGCGAGCGCACGCCGACCGGAGGCGACCTCGCGGAGGGAAACGCCGCCCGTCGGTGATGCAACCGATTGGCGCGCGGCCCTTCGCGCGGCAGGCGCCGCGCCCGGCAAGCCCGAACGAGCGCCGGACGCGGCGTCCCCCGACGCAAGTGCGCCAGCGCCGCCACCACGCTCCGCCGACACGCCCGCTGTCCCCGAGCCTCCGGGAGTGGGAGCGGCCGAGCCGGTGGCGCCCAGGGGCCCCGACGTCGCGCCCAGTGGGTTGGCCGTCGGCACGTCGGGCCGCGACCTGTTCGGCGGGCCCTTCGCGAACCTTCAGACGCTGGACGAGATCGCGGCCGCCGTCGGGAAATGCACCCGGTGCCCGCTCTACAAGACCGCGCTCAACCCCGTTCCGGGCGAAGGGAGCTCGACCGCCGAGCTGGTGTGTGTAGGCGAGGCACCAGGGCAGACGGAGGATGAAACGGGTCGGCCGTTCGTCGGGGCGGCGGGTCAACTCCTGACGAAGATGCTCGCCGCCATTAACTTGCGGCGGGAAGATGTCTTCATCTGCAACGTGCTCAAGCATCGGCCACCGCTGAACCGCAACCCGATGCCGCAGGAAGTCGAGGCGTGCAGTCCGTATCTCGTGCGCCAGCTCGAGATCATTCGTCCGAAGGTCATCGTCGCGTTCGGCACGTTCGCCGCGCAGACCCTGCTCGACACGAAGCTGTCGATCGGAAAGCTGCGCGGGACGGTGCATCGCTACTACGGGATTCCGCTCGTCGTTACCTACCACCCCGCCGCGCTCCTTCGGAACCCGGCGTGGAAGCGCCCCACCTGGGAAGATGTCCAGCTCGCCCGTCGAGTACTCGATCGCACCGCAGGGGCGTGACCCCTACCGCGACCGCCGTCCCCCGTACTCGGAGGACGCGGAGCAGGCCGTGCTCGGCGCCATGCTCATGGACACCGACGCGATCATGCGCGCCGCCGAGTACGTCAACGACACGATGTTCTACGCCGAACGGCATCGGCGGATCTTTCGCGCGCTCGTCGCGATCAGCGAGCGGGGAGCCGTCCCCGACTCCCTGACGCTCGCCGACGAGCTGGATCGCCGGGGAGAGCTCGCGGCCAGCGGGGGCAAGGAGTACATCGCCCAGCTCATCGACGCGGTGCCGACGTCCGCCAACGTCGAGTTTCACGCGCGCATCGTACGCGAGAAGGCGCTCCTCAGGAGCCTCATCGAGGTCTCCACGACCATCGTCAGCGAGGCGTTCGAGGGGCGAACGCAGGCGGCGGAGCTGCTCGACGAAGCAGAGCAGCGCATCTTCCAGGTCAGCCAGCAGCAGGGCTCCGGGGGCTTCACGCGCATCAAGGAGCTCATGTGGCCCACGATGGAGCGCATCGAAGCGCTGCATCGCGGCGGCAAGGCGATCACCGGAGTCGCGAGCGGGTTCCACGACCTCGATGAGCTCACCTCCGGGTTCCAGCCCTCGGACCTCGTGATCATCGCGGCGCGCCCGTCGATGGGGAAAACCGCGCTGGTGCTGAACATCGCGCAACACGCGGCCATCGAGAGCAATGCTTCGATTGCGATCTTTTCGCTGGAAATGAGTAAAGAGTCGCTCGTGCAGCGACTCCTCACGAGCGAAGCCCGCATCGACGCACAGCGGCTGCGCAAGGGCATGCTTCGCGACGACGACTACTCGCGGCTCGCGCGCGCGGCCGGGATCCTCAGCTCGGCGCCGGTCTACATCGACGACGCCGCCGGGATCACGCTGCTCGAGATGCGGTCCAAGGCGCGCCGCCTCAAGGCGGACGCGGGGCTCGACCTCGTCATCGTGGACTACCTGCAGCTCATTCAGGGGCCCGCGAGCGCGGAGAACCGCCAGCAGGAGATCAGCCAGATCTCGCGATCGTTGAAGGCGCTGGCCAAGGAGCTCTCGGTCCCTGTCGTCGCGCTGTCGCAGCTCTCCCGCGCCCCCGAGCAGCGCACGGGGGACAACAAGCGCCCGCAGCTCTCCGACCTTCGCGAATCGGGAGCGATCGAGCAGGATGCCGACCTCGTGATGTTTCTCTACCGGCAGGAGATGTACGACGGTCCCGTGGACAAGGACGGCAATTCGCTCGAGGGACGCGCCGAGGTGATCGTCGG
>DASURJ010000759.1:0-3186 GCA_036280115.1 Gemmatimonadaceae bacterium | reverse complement strand
CTGATCAGGCGATGGACGGCCTTCACATCCTCGTTCGCGTCCGTCCGGCCGCGCGCGTATAGCGTCTCGCGCTCTTTCACGAGACTGAACCACCGGTCGTACAGGTTCGCGATATAGCGATTCCGCTCGACCGCATCCGTGCCCACCAGGCGGCGAAGTTCCTCGTCGGCCGTGTCCGCGGCAGTCAACTTCCCGACGAGCGTGTAGTAGATCTGCTGCTCGACGAGTCCGGCGCGCTTCGCTTCCTCCATCCGGTGGATGCTCTGCGCCAGCGCGCTCAGCTCCGCGTTCACGTCGCCGATCTGCTGCCGTTCCTTGAAGTCCTTGAGCGCCGACTGCGCCGAATCCAGCCGCACGCGCTGATCACGCAACGACGACGCGATGAACGCGGTCTTCGCCCGCGCGTTCGTGCGCTGCATCTCGCTCGACACCGCGCCGTACTCGCGCGCAACGGCGTTCGCCACGTCGCGGACCAGCCGTGGGTCAGTGCCGGCGTACGCGATCTCGATGATGTTCGTCTGGGGCAGGACTTTCGTGCCGATGGCACCGCGTACCTCGGACGCTGCCGCGGTGAGCGGAAGCACCTCGAGCACCACGACCTGTTCGCTGATGGGCGGACGTTCCGGGACGACGAAGCGGACCCCGCCGCCCGCCACCGCCGTGCCATACGGTGCGGTCGCGTATCGAATCGCGCCCGCGCTCAAGGTGTACGTTTGCGGCCCGAGGGTCACGCGAAGATCGCCGGGCGGCGTCGTCGAATCGATCATCGGCGGCACGTCGCCGAAGAGCAGCGTGCGCCGAAGCCCGGACGGCTCGGCGATCCGTAGCCGAAGTCCCAGCGCGGTCACGACCCGCTCCGCCACCATGCGGCTCTTGATGACCTGCTGCTCCGACACCATCGGGTCGATCCGATAGTCGTAGCTCGGTGCGCTCGTCTGTACGCCCGCGATCGGCGCCGACGAGTTCTCGATGCGAACCGTCGTGGCGGCGCGGTAGATGTGCGGCTGGCGCATCGTGCGCCAGACGCCGAACGCGACGAACAGCACGAACACGATCGGCACGACCCACCATCGCCGCCGGACGGCGAGCAGGATCTCGCGCGGTGAGAACCCGTCACCACCCGCGGACGAGTCCTCTCCGTTCGCGACCGGCAGGAGATACGGTGCCCTCATTGGTTCCGCAGCAGGAACGCGATGTTCAATACGGCAAGCACGACCGACGCGGCCGTCAACGTCAGGCCCAGGTTCTCGCTCGTGATGCCTCGTCGCCGCCCCACGACGACCACGTCATTGGAGTAGAGGACGATGCGTCCCGCCGCGCTCCCCCGTAGCGCGCTCTCCATGTCCACACGGAACGCCTGGCCATCCCGGATGACCCGCGTGTCATCGAGCTTCGCGCGGTCGGTGGGACCGCCGGCGACCGTGAGCAGCTGCAGAAGGCTCGTGCCCGGATCCACCGGGTAGACGTTCGGCGACCGGACCTCGCCGAGGACCGAAACGCGGATGAGTGGCTGGACCGAGATCTCCGGACGCGCGAACCCGCGCTCGATGAGCGCGTCGCGAAGACGATCGGTCACCGCGGTCGGGGTGAGCCCCGCGGCCTCGATCACGCCGAGTCCGGGAATCTGCACGAACCCGCGCGCGTCGATGAGGTACTCGTTGCTGAGCTCCTTGTCGCGGAACACGACCACGCGAAGGACGTCGCCAGGGCGAAGCGCGCCGACGCTCCGCTGCACCGTACGGCGTTGCGTCGTGTCGCGCTCGGCCGGCGGAACTACCTGGGCGGTGGCGCCACTCGACATGAGCGCGATCGACAACGCGCCGATGGCAACACGTCCGACCGCCACACGACCGATCGGTACCCGACGACCGTGCCGGGAGGCAGGCAGAGAGCTATGGGTAACGGAATGCATAGGATGCCGTGAGCGATGCCCGCACATATAGGGCCGCGGCGGCGGAGACGTTCGCGGCGTTCTCGATGCGGGCCAACTGAAGCTGCAGGGACACGGGGAGCCGTTGCATCAACCGGTCCGCGCGGAGCCCCGCGATGAGCGCGGTCTGCACTTCCGGCCTTTCCTGGCTCGTGGAGGGGTACGGCTGGTCGGCGTTGTCGTTGGGGCCGTCAGCTGGACGCTGGTCGATGCGCAGCGCGCCCTGTCGCCACCGGCCAATCGAGGCGCTGAGGCGCGTCCGGCCATCGAGCCACGTCTCCGCCGAGGCGCGAACGAGATCGGCGTCAGGCCCGAGCACGGACCCTAACGGCTTGTCGTACGACTGATAGACGTCGGTGTAGAAGTCGCGCAGATACGCGTAGCTGTCGGTTCGCCGGTACTCGAGCGCGGCACTCGAAGCGGTCCCGACGGGAAGCGGCGCATGCGCGTAGAGCCGCCACGCCAACTGGTCCGCGGTGCGTGTGCGGTCCCCGGCGTCGATCTGGATGTCGTCCACAACGAGCTCGCCTCCAATCGCGCCCGGCCCGACGTTCGCGCGCACGCCGCCGAACACGACCAGGTTATCGCGCGGATCCGCGCCGGTTCGCCCCGTATCGTTCTGCGCAATGATGAACGCCATGAGGGGGTTCGCGTACGCGAGGTCGAAGCCCCGGGTGGTCCGGGACGACAGGAGCGTTTCGCCGATGGTCAGCTCCAGACGCTCGTTCGGCTTGATCGTGAGGACGTGCCCGTAGAGCCAGCGCCGGAATCGCGTGTCCGCCGTGCCTTCGGCGAGGCTGTCAAGCGCGGCCGTCATCGTCACATCGTTCACGGCACCCACGAACGCGCGCGTCTCGGCCACTCGCCATCGGACGCCGAGCTCCAGGCGGTCCATGAGTGGCCCGTTCGCCGACAGGGCGAGCGACTCCGTCCCTTCCCCGAGCCACGCCGCCCACCCCCGGCCGAACGACAGGTCGAGCCTGCCTAACGCCGCGTTGACGTAGGTCTCGCCGAAATCGACGATGCCGGACGTGTTACGGAGAGCCCGCTGGCGAACAGTGGGGTCGTTCCGGCGCGAGGTCTGCGCATACACCTCGCCAACCGCCACGAACCGAGGCGACGAGGACCAGGCGGCGCGCACCCGTCCCTCGGCCACCACGGGTGGGGTGCCCTCGTCGCGCGGCCGTACCCCGGCCCAGAATGGCTCGAACTCGCCGCGCGCGAGCGCGGTCCCCTGGAGCGTCGCTCGCGCGCCG
>DASURJ010000758.1:0-2096 GCA_036280115.1 Gemmatimonadaceae bacterium | reverse complement strand
CTGGGACGGGCGGACCGACAGCCAGTGGTCGCAGGCGTTGGGCCCGCTCGAGAGCCCTGTCGAGCACGGCGGCGACCGCACGCAGTACGCGCACGTCATCGCCGCTCATTATCGGGCGCCGTACGAGCGAGTCTTCGGGTCTCTGCCAGGCCTGGACGGGTTGCCGGATCACGCGGGCCCCGTTCCGGACACGAGCCGTCGTATCGCCTGGGAGCGAATTCCCCCGGCGCGCCAGGACGACATCTCACGCGTATACGCGAACATCGGCAAGGCGATCGCCGCGTTCGAGCGTCGCATCGAGCACGCGGACACGCGCTTCGACCGCTACGTCGCGGCCGAGCTCGCGGGTCGAGCACACACGACCGAGAGCGCGTTCACGAAGGATGAAGAGGCGGGGCTGCGTCTCTTCATCGGCAAGGCGAACTGCGTGAACTGTCACAACGGGCCACGTTTCACCGACGAGCACTTCCACAACACCGGCGTTCCGGTCTCGCCGCTCGTGGCCGAGGTGGACAGCGGTCGCGCGACGGGCGTGCGGCAGGTAGTGGCAGGTGAGTTCAATTGCCTCAGCAAGTACAGCGACGCACGCCCCGAGGAGTGCGCCGAGCTGCAGTTCGCCGTCACCGAAGGCGAGGACCTGGTGCGTGCCTACAAGACGCCATCACTCCGCGGCGTCGCGGAGCGCGCCCCCTACATGCACGCGGGCCAGTTCGCGACACTGGCCGAGGTGATTCGGCACTACGACCAGGCGCCGGCTGCACCTGCCGGGCACTCGGAGCTTCGCCGGCTGCGCCTCAATGAGCGTGAGCGGGCGCAGCTCGACGCATTTCTCCGAACCCTGTCCGCGCCTCCGCACGTTCGCCCGTAACTGCGAAATTGGGGTCAGATTCGAATATCATCCTTTCATTGCGGCCGAGGGGCGTGCGATCGCTCGAGGAACGCGAGGATGTCGCGGGCCACCTCGGCCGGCCTTTCCCAGTGGATGGCGTGGCTGGTATCCGAGTACTTCTTGATTTCCCGGGCAGAAGTCATCGCGGCGAGCGAATCCGCCGCGGCGCTCGAGATGTAAGGGTCGTCGGCACCGTGCAGCACGAGCGCGGGGATTCCGGAACGACCGAGTGCAACGGCACGCTCGTAGTCCAGAAGTCCGTCCATGACACCGCGCCAGACATGGACGGGGAGTCTGAGACTTTCGGATACGGCTCGATCGACGAACTCTTTGCTGACCGGTCCCTTGATGGTGCTGAGTTGAAACTCACGCGCGAACTCTTCGGGGACCGGATCGGTGAGTGCGCTCACGACCTTCGCGAGCTCGTCGACGCCGTTGAAGTTGCGCGGCGTCGTAGCGGTCCCGATGAGAACGAGCTGGGAGACGCGTTTCGGTGCTGCCAACGCGACCTGTTGCGCGATGAACCCGCCCATCGAATGCCCGACGATGGTCGCGCGAACGATGGACTTCGCGTCCATGAACGCGATGACATCCGCCGCCATCTCGCGCATCCGGTAGCCCGACGCCGGGCGGTCCGTTTTCCCGTGCCCGCGAAGGTCGAGCGCATACACGCGTTTGTCGCGTGACAGGGCGGAGAGCACGAGGCTGTAGGAGAACCACGAATCGCTGTAGCCGTGGAGGAGAATGATCGGCGTGCCGTCCGCCGGACCCTGTTCGGCGTAGTGCATGCGGATCCCTGTCCCGAGCTGGATCTCCGCGAAGCGGGGCGTGTCGTGTGTGGGGAGGGCGAGCGCCGCGGCGAGCGCGGCAACGTTGGCTCCGAGCATGGTGTTAAGCTCCGATGGCGTTGGAATGGTGTGCCTTCACACCCCAAAGCCGGATTGCGAGCTCTTTTCCCTCATTCCTTCCGACCACCGGGCGCCCACATGCGCATCGCGATCCGTCCGGGGAACGGCAACAGACAGGATGGACGGGATGGACGGGATGGACAGGATCAACATCGGAATCCTCCAATCCTATCGAGCCTCGAGCCTCCGCAACTCATCTCGCACGCTGTCGGTCACAGCTCGGAGCTCAGGACTAGCCGCGTATCGGAGGGCGAGGTAGTGCTTGTAGGCGCGTACGGCCCCATCTCGATCACCGATCG
>DASURJ010000757.1:0-7034 GCA_036280115.1 Gemmatimonadaceae bacterium | reverse complement strand
ACCGTCGCAACGCAAACGTGGAGGAGGCGGGCGCGTCGCGTCGGAGGCGGCCTCTGCGAGGCGCCGCGGCCGGCGGGACAACCTACTGCCCGATCACGCGACGCACCTGGCCCGCCGGCCCCGGGCGCGGAGCAGCCAGCCGCCGGAGACGCGACGCGCCCGCCGACCGGGTGCGATGTCAGCCGATCATTCGCCCGTTTCGGCCTATTCCGCGTCATCGTCGTTCCGCCCGCCCTGGCGCGCCGGACTGGATCGCAGGCCGTATTCTCCACGAAGCGGGGGTATCGTCTTGCTGATAGCTGTTAGCTGATGGCTGATAGCTTCAGTACTTCAACCCCCCCGCCTCCGCGAACTCGCGCATCATCCGCTCCTGCTCTTCGGAGAGCTTCTCCGGCACCGTGACCTGCACCTCGATGATCAGGTCCCCGCGCTTGTCATCCTTCGCGATCCCCTGACCGCGAACGCGGAATCGGCGGCCCGACGCCGTGCCGGCCGGAATGCGAATCGCGACACGCTTCCCCTCGAGCGTGCGCACGCTGATCTTCGAGCCTAACGTTGCCTGCGCGATGTTGATCGGGACCGTCGCAATGAGGTCGAGTCCCTCGCGCTTGTAGAAGCGGTCCGCCTGGACCTGCAGCGTGATGTCGAGGTCTCCCGGGGGACCGCCACCCGAGCCGCGCCCGCCCTGCCCTTTCAGCCGGATGCGCGTCCCCGTATCGGAGCCGGCGGGCACCGTGATCAGCACCTTCTTGCGCGTGCGCACCTCGCCCGTCCCACCACATTTCGCGCAACGCTCCGACGGGATCTGCCCCTTCCCCAGGCACATCGGGCACGGGCGGTTCACGGCGAACCCACCCTGACCGAACGAGATCACGCCACGGCCGTTGCACTCCGGGCACACCTTCACCGTCGCGCCAGGTGCCGCGCCGCTTCCGTTGCAGACGTCGCACTCCTCCGTGACCTCGAGCTCGATCGGCACCTTCCCGCCCTGCGCCGCGACGCGGAACGGGACCTCGAGGATCGTCTCGACTGTCTGGCCGCGCTCTTGGCGCCGGCCACGCCCTCCGCCCGGCCGCTCGCCCGCGGCCCCGCCGAACATCGACGCGAACAGGTCCCCCAACCCGCCAATGCCCCCGATGTCGAAGTCCTGGAAGCGAAACCCGTTCGCATCGGCGCCGGCACCCGCGCCGGGACGCGCGCCGCCCGACGGACGTGCCCCGCCCGGCCGCGCCCCGCCAAACCCCGTGAACGCGCCCAGCCGCCGCATCTCGTCGTACTGCTTACGCTTCGCGGGGTCGCCGAGGACGGTGTACGCCTCCGAGATCTCCTTGAATCGCTCGGCGGCCTTCGCGTCGTTCGGGTTTTTGTCCGGGTGATGTTTTGCCGCCAGACGCCGGTACGTCTTCTTGATCTCGTCCTGTGACGCCGACGACGAGACGCCGAGCACGGCGTAGAAGTCCTTCGTTTGCGCCATGGATCAGGCCCGTGCCGGCGTCAGCCGTTCCACTGCTTCACGACAACGCGCGCAGGGCGAAGTAAGTGGCCGTTGAACACGTACCCACGCTGGTAGACCTTCGAGACGAGGTTGTCATCCTCCGGCGAGAGCGCAGGCTCCGTCGCCAGCGCCTCGTGGACCGCCGGATCGAAAGGATGATCGACGGGATCGAGCACTTCGAGCCCGTGGCCGGCAAGCGACTTCATGAGCTTGCGCTCGACCATCTCGACACCCTGAACGACAGTCAAGGCGTCGGTGGTGGCCGCGTCGATATGGGCGAATCGCGCCAGGTCATCGAGCGCCTCGATCATGCCGCGGACCATCTCGCCCTGGGCACGCCAGCCGGCTTCCTGGCGCTCGCGCACGGCTCGCTTGCGGTAATTGTCGTACTCGGCCGCGAGCCGCAGGTACTTGTCGCGGTGCTCGTCGATCTGACGCTTCCAACCGGCCACCCCGGACAGCTCGGCAACGTCGCTCACCGTATCGGGGGCGCTGCTGCCATCGCCCTGTTCGGTTGCAGGGGCCTGTTCGGTGGGTGGAGTCTGCTGGCCGATATCCTCGCCTCCCACCGCAGCGGTCGCATCAACGTCGCCCCCGAACCGCTCCTCGGTCTCGACTGGCTCGGTCTGCGGATTGTGTCTCTTATGTTTCATGAAACCACGGCTGAGTGTCTGGTGAAATGTCTTCGCGCCGCGATCGGCATGCAACCGAAAGCGCGGAGGACACCTGAGAGCCCGTAAGATCGGGCAACGCCCGTGCCCCGTACGCCTGCCGATGCGGCAGAGACCACCTCAGCCGGCTACCATTCGCCGAACCATATCCAGCGCCACCTGGGTCGCCCGATAGCGGATCTCCGACCGGTCCCCCACGAGCCGCGGTCCCCTCGCTTTTGCGGCGTGCCCGCTCGTGACCGCGATCCACACGAGTCCTACTGGTTTCTCCGGTGTTCCGCCGTCAGGGCCAGCAACCCCGGTAATGCCGATGCCGATATCCGCGCCTGTGTGCGCGCGCGCTCCGTCAGCCATGGCCCGGGCCACCGGCTCGCTCACCGCTCCGTGTTCTGCGATCAGCTCGGCCGGTACGCTCAATAGTTCCGTCTTCACGGCGTTCGAGTAGGCGATGACGCCGCCCTCCACGACGGCGCTCGACCCTGGAATGGCGGTGAGCCGCGCCCCGAGCAGCCCACCCGTACAGCTCTCACCGACAGCGATTCTGAGGCCTCGTTCCTTGCAGAGCGCGAGGACGACGGCCGCGAGATCGTCGCGCTCCTCCCCGTACGCGTACGGTCCCACGCGCTCCCGCAGGACGCCGATCGCGTGCCCGAGCGCGGCATCCGCGGCGTCCGGCGACACGTCCCGCACGGTGACTCGGAGATCGACGCCGTCCTGGCCCGGAAGGTAGGCGAGGGGGAGCCCGTCGACCCCGACCGCGAGTGGACCGAGCCGCTCCGCGAGATGCGACTCGGCGATGCTCGTCGTGCGCAGCGTACGCGAGCGCACGACGCGCCGTTCCCCGCCGAGGCGACGACTGAGTACCGGGAGCAAGGCGTCGCCGAACATCCCGCGCATCTCCCGCGGGACGCCGGGCAACATCGCGCACCACCGGCCGCGGTCGTCCTCGATGAAGACGCCGGGAGCCGTGCCGTGCCGATTGTCGAGCACCAGCGCACCGGCGGGAATCATGATCTGAGCGCGGTTCGTGAGCGGAATCTCCCCGCGGCCGCGCTCTCTCCACAGCGCGCGCAGCGCGTCCCAGCGCGACTCGTCAGGCACGAGCTCGCGTCCGAACAGCTCCGCGATGGCAGATCGCGTGAGGTCATCGCTGGTCGGCCCGAGGCCACCCGTGGTGATGACGGCGCCGGTGCGCCCGAGGGCGTCGCGCACCGCCGACGCAATCTCGCTCGCGTCGTCCGCGACCGTGGCGCGGCGAACCACCGACACGCCGAGCGCCGCCAGCTCCCGAGCGAGGTACGCGGCGTTCGTGTCGATCGTAAATCCGAGCAGCAGCTCGTTCCCGATGGTGATCAGCTCGAGTCGCATCGCGCAAAGATGCGCGCGACCCGGCCTGGGGACTACTGGCGCGCTGCGTTCGGTGCGCGTCGCCCGAGCAGGTATCCGTACCGCCGCGCGTAGAGACCGAGCGAATAGAGCGTGAGCGCGACCGCGCCGGTCATCGTCACCACGCCGACGATGCCGTTGAACATCGCGAAGTACCGCCACGCGTTGGCGGTCCAGCCGTATTCGCTCGCCGCCGCGGCGGCGCCGAACCAGAAGAACACGGCGCCGGCCCATGTGGACTGGAAACCCGTCTTCCACTTCGCCGGTCCGATCGCGGAGATGATCACGCCCCGCCGCGCGGCATACTGCCGAAAGACCGTCATGAGGAGCTCCCGGCCGAGCACGATCAGGACAATCCAGAGCGGCAACCCGACGAGCCCGAAGGGCGCGACAAGCGGCCACGCCGTGTGCCCATCGGCGATGACCGGCCCGACGACGCCGGCGGTCGCCCACTCGTCGTGCGCTGGAAGCGATGCGCCGAGTGGCACGCCCCGCATGAGCCAGTACATCGGGCCGAGCGTGCAGAGGAGGAGCAGCTTGTCGGCGAGTGGATCGAGCAGCCGCCCGAGGTCGGTAACCAGGTTTCGTGAGCGCGCGAGCTTGCCGTCGTAGTAGTCGGTGATCGCCGCCGCGAGGTAGAGGATCCACGCGGCGAACCGGACGCGCCACGACGGCACCACGATCATCGCGGCGATGAGCGGCGCGGCGGCAATGCGGGCAACGGTGATCGCGTTAGGCAGGTTCACGTCGACCTCGACCCGTGTCGCGGCGCCGCGGCCAACGCGCTACGCCAGCGACTTGAGGACCAGCTTACTGACGGCCGCGAGCGTATCGAAGACGCCATCGCCGCTCACGGCCACTGCCTCGAAGTATGTCGCCCGTTCCACCCATTCGCCGCTCGGGATCTGCTCGACCAGGTTCTCGCCGGCGTGATACGGGTCGGGCACGATCCGTTGGCGTGGCCCATCCGTGACCTCCCACCCCGGGTTCAACTGTGCTTGCAGATCGCGCACCGGCGCGGCGTTGGGCAGGTCGCGTTTGTTGTACTGGATGACGAACGGCATCTTCGTCAGGTCGTACCCGTACTCCGCCATGTTGTCGTACAGGTTCTGCATCGACTCCTGGTTCGCCTCCATCCGCTCCATCTGGGAGTCGGCGACGAACACGATGCCGTCCACCCCCTTGAGGATGAGCTTCCGGCTGGCATTGTAGTACACCTGCCCGGGGACCGTATACAGGTGGAACCGCGTCTTGAAGCCACGGATCGTACCGAGGTCGACCGGGAGGAAATCGAAAAAGAGCGTGCGCTCGGTTTCCGTCGCGAGTGAGATGAGCTTGCCGCGCGTGCTCGGCGATACCTTGCCGTAGACGTGCTCGAGGTTCGTCGTCTTTCCGCCCAACCCCGGGCCGTAGTAGACGATCTTGCAGTTGATCTCGCGCGAGGCGTAGTTGATCATCGACATCGGTTCGGCCTCGCGTTACTGGAACAGGCGGTCGATCTCGTCGTCGGCATCGGCGAGAACGTTGGGTTGGCCGGAACCCGCCTGGCCCCGGCTGAACACCGCGTCGAACAACGTGGACAGCTCTTCAACGGTCTGCCGCATCTTCAGGCGCACGAGCCCCAGGGTGGTCCGGTTGTCGAACAGGACGACGAGGATGACCCGCCGCGCGACGTCGGCGAGCAGCATCGACTCTCGTTCGCCCTGATGAAAGAGCGTATTGAAATCGGTCTCTCCGATGAGCTTCGCCAGCTGATCGTTCGCGCTGAAGTCCGCCGCGGTGAGCGTGGCGAACGCCGTGGCGTCGAAGTTGGGCCGCTCGCCGACTGTCGTGACGAGCTGGCCGCTGCGATCGACGATCAGCGCGCAGCGGGCGTTGCTATCGTACAGGAACCGTTGCAGTAGCTGATTGATCGCCCCGAAATCGTCTTCGGTGAACGACCAGCTCGTGGCACCTACGGGCATTGCTCTCGTGGTTGGGCCGTTGCGTCAGGCCAGTTGGCGCTCGACCCGATCGAGGAGTCGGCGGGCGCGGCGCTTCAAGTCCGAGCGCTGCTCCCAGCGGATGTAGTCCTTGAGCAGGCTCGCCGTTTCCGGCGTGCGCTGCCCGCGCAGATACGTCAACGCGGCGAATCGGCGTAGCGGATGCGCGTGAAACAGGTCGCGCCTCCGGGCATGCTGCTCGCGACTCCACACCACGAGGCCGACAACGAACCCCGCGGCGAATCCAACGGCGGTGAGACGGGCCGTGCGCACGTCAGACCATCTCCCGGCGGGCCGAGATCGCCTGAGCGATCGTGACGCCGTCGGCATACTCGAGATCTCCACCAACCGGAAGCCCACGCGCGATGCGTGTGACGGCAAGCCCGTACGGCGCGAGTTGGCGCTGGACGTACAACGCGGTGGCCTCCCCCTCGAGACTCGGGTTTGTGGCGATGATCACCTCGCGAACCCCTCCCTGGGACACACGGGCGACCAGCCGATCGATGGTGAGATCCTCGGGCCCGACACCGTCCAACGGCGAAAGTCGGCCCCCGAGAACGTGATACAAGCCGCGAAACTCACCGGCGCGCTCGATCGCGCCGATGTCCGACGCTTCTTCGACGGCACAAATGAGCGCGGCGTCACGTTTCTGATCGCGGCAGATCCCGCACAACTCCTCCTCCGAGAGGTTGAAGCAGCGCGCGCAGGGGCGCACCCGCTCGGCCAGGGTCACCAGCGCGGACGCCAGGCGCTGCGTGTACTCGCGCGGCTGCCGCAGGAGGTGGTACGTCAGCCGAAGTGCCGTCTTCCGCCCGATTCCGGGAAGACGCGAGAGCTCGGTCGCGAGGTCGTCGATCGCCGACATCAGCAGGAGCCGAGAGCCCGGGTCGGGGAGCTGTGGGTACCAATCGCCGTTCCGGTTCCCTGTTCCCCGTTTCCGGTTCCCATCTCGGTCTCAGAATGGAAGCTTGAACGGGAGGTTCATGCCGCCCGCGAGCTTCCCCATCTCTTCCTGGGCAACGTCGGTGGCCTTCTTCTGCGCTTCGACGACCGCCACGAGCACGAGATCCTCGAGCATCTCGACGTCCGCCGGATTCACCACGGTCGGATCGATCTTGATCTTCCGGACCTGCCCTTTGCCATCGGCCTCGACCGAGACCATACCACCGCCGGATGTCGCGGTGACCGTCCGGGCCTCGAGCTCATCCTGGATCTGCTTCAGGCGGCTCTGCATCTGCTGCGCCTGCTGCAGGATCTTCATCATATCAGCCATCGAAATCGCGCGTTGCGAGGAAGAGAATCGAAAAGCTATCCGTCGAGCAGTTCGAGGTCCAGCGCATCGATGGCCGCGCCGAGCACGGGATCCTTCTTGCGAAGCGACGCCATGCGTTGGGCGCGCATCTCCTCCTCGGTCACCCGGCGCGGGGCCGCGCTCGCGCCCTCGGGCCGCGTGACTACAATGCGCTGAATCGCAGGGAACACGTTGCGCACGATCGCAAC
>DASURJ010000756.1:0-8488 GCA_036280115.1 Gemmatimonadaceae bacterium | reverse complement strand
CGCGGTTGTACGTTCGGCCGAGCTCGCTTCCCGCACTCGTGGTGGGCGCCCGATGGCCGGGAGAGGCCGCGACGCCATCGCGGCGCCGTTCGACCAGATTGGCCACCAAGCCCCAAACACCATAATCGACGTCATCACTCAGCGATCGCCCGAGGTGATCGTCCAATCGGTTGGATGCCGCATCCGATGGCGCTTCCGCGCAAACCATTCGACCTGTGCCGGAACGGTCGACGACAACCCCCAACGCTCGGCGTACACGAGGTACATGTACACCACGCGGAAGCGGCAGAACTGCGTAATGGATTCCCTCCACGGTGACTCGAATGGTGATGCGGCGGCGTAGCCGTCGAGCGTTGCCGCGAGCAGCGTACTGCGCTCTGGTCGGTCGCCGTACGGGTAGAGCGAAACCGCAACGTCGTACGCGTACCAGTGACGACAGGCGTCGCCGAAATCGAACAGCGTCACCTCATCCCCCACCACGCGATAGTTCGTCACGCCGAAGTCACCGTGAACCGGCCCGAAGCTCGTCGCGTCGTTAGGCATGGTGTTCAAACAGGCCTTGAGCTCTCGCATCTCCGACCAGAAGACGGCGTCGGACGACGGCACGTAGCGGCTCGCGTCGCGAAGGCGTCGATCGTCATCCCACCGAGGAAGCGACTCTACACTCGCGGGGTTCGTCAGCGCGTACTCGCGTGAGAGCACGTGCAGTCGCCCGAGCATCTGTCCGCGCCGTCTGAAGTGTGCGCGGTTGTCTGCCGCAGGGTCATAACGGAAAACCTCCCCGCGCGCTTCGTGATACGTCGTCGCGTAGACGGCGGTACTCCCCACCTCGACGACTTCGACGTACGCATCGCGACGGGAGGGCACCGGAGCCGCAACTGCCAGCCCGCGATCGGAGAGATACCGCACCAACTCGGTCTCGGCCTCCACGGCAGCCAGTGTGCGCGCCGTTGCTGGCGTCATGCGCAGATAAAAGCCCCGTCCACCGCTGCTGAACCGGTAGACGGATCGCTCACCTCCAGTGATTCGTTGTGCCCCCTGAAGGTCCGCGCCCCACAGTCGAAGTGCGACCCGTGCCGCTCGCTCATCCAGCGCGTTCATCGGCCTCAGCCATCTGGGCTCGTCATTCCTACGCGGCGTACAGTTTGCGACGGCGTAGCGCGCAAGTCGATGGTCACGAGCATTGGCCGAAAGGGTCGTTCTGATGGAGTCGTCTGGCAGGAGGGTACGATGTCCCGCACAACGCTCGCGATTCTGGCACTCACCGCGCTACCCGCGATCGCAACGGCACAGGCAGACACGACACGCCGGGACACGACAAGGGCGCCGCGATCGAATACCCCGGTGCTGGATGTCTGGAGTGCGGCCGACGGAGACCGGACTCTCTAGAGCGGATGGACGATCAGCGGCGGCTCGCGCTCTGGCGTCGCCCCGCCACGTGCCGCCGACGCGCCACCTTCGTGCGGCACGTTCGCGTGCAGCGCCGTCGGGACGAGCGACATTGACTCGACATCCGGCTCGTGATGCCACGTGTGCTGCTCCGGGAGGGTCGTGCCCCAGAGATCCGCCACGCCGCCTCCTTCCCACTGCTCGATGTGCGTGATGTTGCGCCAGCGCCCGGGGTACTGCTCCATCAATCCGCGCCGCGCCGCGCTGAAGTCCGGCCCGTCCTGGCCCGTCATCCGCCCGAGGATCACGCGCTCCGCCGCGTGTGGCGCCAGCACCGGCTCGCCATTCACGAACTCGACCCGGCCATCACCTGTGTGCCTGATGACCTCGGGGTGGTCGGATGCCCAGGTACTGTTCCCGCGCTCGCCCTCCCAACTTCCCTGTTGCTGTCCATCCGCGCTCACCTCCCTGGGCAGGCGACCGGCGTCCACCGTCGGGTCAGCGTGCGGCGTTAGGCCTTCCGTCGGTGACCCTGCCCCGCCCGAGCTTTCGGCCGTGCGCGACGCTCGTCGCTGATCCTCGGCCATCGCGCGGCGCGTTCCGATGACTTCACGGGCGCGCTGTTGCAGCGCCGAAATCGCGGCGTTTGCATCGCCGAACTGGGCGAAGAACTGGCGAACGTCAGCCTCCGAGTGGAGTCCAAGGTCTTCCCACCCGAGGCCATGCGACGCGAGCCGGTCGCCGAGGTCCTTGAGCTCGCTCTTCTGCAGCCTGTTGAGCGCTGGATCAGGCGGTCCCGCGTTGGTGGCACCCGGGGTGACCGGCTTCGCGCCGCCGGCGGTTGGGTTCGTCCCCGACATGTGCGCCGGGATGTCGCCCTGCGACGGCGCGCCGACCGTGTTCTCGATGAAGTCGTGGTAGCCCTCCATCGTCTTGAACCGCTCGGTGCGACGGCCACCGGCACCGTCCGGCACTTCGATCCAGTACGGCTTCTCGTGCGAAGGGTCGAAGCCGAAATCGGTGTGGTTCGGTCCATCGGCGGTCGTGTAGTCGATGCGCGACGACCGCGGTTGCCCCGAGGCCATGGCTTCGCCGACCATCACGCCCATGTCGCCGTTCGCGCCGCTCGGCCACTGATTGATCGGATCGACGAAGCCGTTCGCTTCGACCGGATGCGAGTGCGCCTGCAGCTCCCAGCCGCCGGTGTCCAGACCGTCGAGGATCTCCTTCCAGCGCTGCTGCTGGCCGCCCGCGTGAGGCGCCTCGCCGTTGCCGACGCTGACGGTGCCCTCGTTCCCCTGGATGACGATGTACTCACCCGTCTCGGTGTTGCGGTAGATCGCCGCCTCGCGGGTCGGGCTCTCGGCGATCGAATTCTTGTACATGAGCTGCGCGTCGGCGAGATCCTTCGGATCCGGCCCCTGCATGACCGTCTCGTCCGGCATCGCGTCGACCACGTCGTCGGCCGCGCTCTTACCAGTCGCTGGCGCCTCGGTCTTCGGCGCGTCGGTGTGTGACCCGTCGAATCCCGGTACATCGGGTGATCTTGGTGGTTGCGGCGGAGCCGACCCGCTGCCCCTCTGTGCCGCCTCGGGCGGTACACGCGGCCCCGTGTCACCGTGGGAACGCGGCGCACGGTCGGGAATGCCCGGTGGCAGATCGCCCTGCGCTGCCTTCGCGGCCGCTGCCGCCGGGTCGGCTACCGGCGGGACATCGAGGTCGGGAACCTTGCCCGTGGGAATGGCAGCGTCTGCATCGGCGTGAGGCGAGCCGCCGACGTCGAGATGCGGGGACCCGTCGGCGTCCACGTCGAGGTCGACCGATCGGCCACCGCCGAGGTCTGCCTCTACGGACGGGGTGCCCGGCTTGACCGTGGGCCCCCTTATCCTCCCGTGTGCACCGCGCGCTGCGTCGACTCCGAGCGACACCGCGGCCCCGGTGCCTAACGCCACCCCACCCGTCACGAGGAATGCCCCGCCCGGGTTGGCAGCCGCCCAGATCGCGTCGTCCATGGCCGCTTCGAGCACGGCGCTCGGCACGCCCTCGAGGCCGTCCCCCAGCGCACTGGCGATGAACTTCAGCGCGCCGGCCTTCTCGGCGAGGGGCCCGAGATACTTCGCGCCCAGCCCCGCAGCAGCGACGTCCACCACGCCGACCGCGGCGTCGACGCCGGCCTCCTCCCACGAGTAGGCCGCACCGCGCAGGTCCGCATTCATGTACATCCCGGTTGCCGCGCTTGCCGCGGCGCCCCACATGGCGGCCACTGCCAGCGGTGCGCCGGCACCGAACGTCGCCACGGTGACGGCGAGGCCGGCGATGGCGGTGCCAACCTGGACCGCGATATCGGCGTAGGCATCGATCTGCTCGCGGAACTGCTCCTGCGCCTCGACGGCACCGGAGAAGTTCATGTCCATGCGGTGCTGCGCGTCGATGACGGCGGGATCGTTCGGGTTCCCACCGGCCTTGGTGAGGGCCGAATCGAGGTTGCGCGCCGCCACCATCGCGTCCTCCATCTGCGCCACCGTGTTCATCTGGTCGGCGTCGCCCTCGATCATGAAGTTGCCGATCGAACCTGTCTGCTCGAACTTTTTCCGCTCCTCCAGGTAGCGCTCCATCTTCGCCAAGAGCGCTGCGCGTTTCGTCGGATTCGTCTCGGCCGCCAGTTGAGCGGGGAAGGTCGACGGGTCGCCCATCTCGAGAATGAGCTTCGTGTCGAGGTCTTCGCGACCCGAGAGGTCGCCGAGGATGTCGTCGTCGAACGTGCGCGGCTTGTACCGCTCGTTGTAGGCCGCGCGGATCTTCTCGATCTCCTCGGGGGTCTTGCCCGCGAGGGTCTTCTTGATCATGTCCTCGTCGGTGCCGACGCCCTCCACGGCGAAAAAGATCTCGTCCTCCGGCGAGAGCTTCCCGCCGCTTTCGATCAGCTTCTTTATCTCATCCTCGCTGTTGCCCTGCGTGCGCATTGTGATCATGACGTCGAAGGCGGCGTCGCCGCCGACGGCCATGGTGCCGTACTCGCCCTTCAGGTCCTTCATGTTCTGCTTGGCGCGCGCGGCGATGTCCTGATCGATGTTCTTCTTGTTCGTCTCGTAGTCGGCCAGCGCCTTGTCGTATTGCGCCTTGTCGATGTCACCCGATCGCAGCGCCTCCGCTGCCCTGGCCCGCTGCGACTCGAGGTCGAGCTTGGCCTCCGTCTCTGCCCGGGCGTGCTGGTTCCTGACGATGTCCTCGAGCCGGTCGTCGCTCGAGTAGACGAGCGCCTCGTCCTCCACCTTGGCTTTGGCGGCGTCGATGCGCGACGCGTCGCCCGCGTCGAGCGCGTTGGCCAGCGTGAGCTCGGCACCTTCCATCTCGTCGGCGAACTCGCTCTTCAGGCTCTTCCCGTACTTCGCGGCGTACGCATCCGCGACCGCGTCGTTACGGCGCGCGATCTCGGCGTTCATCTCGGCCACCGACAGGCCGCGCCGCTTGGCGTCGGCTTCGACCTCCTTGCGAATCTTCTCGTAGACCTGGGTGATCTTTTCCTCGTCGGTGCCGGCCCCTTCCATGGCATCCTCGAGGTCGGCCGCATCGGCTTTCGCGACGTCACCCTCCGCCAGGGCGAGCGCGTTATCGAGCTCGGCGTCCTCCATTTCGTCCTCGAGCTCGGTCTCGAGCTCCACGCCGTGGCGCTCCTTGTAGAGCCGCTTGATCTCCTCGAGCTCGGCCGGGGTCTTGCCGCGCAGCGCCTCCTTGATCGCATCCTCATCCGTTCCGGCGCCGGAGACCGCGTCGGCGATGGTGGCAACCGCGATGTCGGCGGTCTCGCCCTTCATCAGCGCATCGGCCCGCTTCCATTCGGTGCCGTCGACATCGTCATCGACGTCCTCGGCCATCGAGATGCCGAACGTGGCCTGGTAGCACTTCTCGACCGCCGCCCGTTCGAACGGCCCGCGGGCCGTGCCTAACGCGGCGAAGAGCTTGTCCTCCGACGTGCCAACGCCGGCGATCGAGCCTTTTACCTTGTCCGCGATGACCTTGGGCTGGAACCCCGGATTGGTGGCGCGCGCCAGGACGCCGAGCTGCTCCCAATCCCAGTCGCGCAGCACCTCTTCCCGGAGACTCTCGGTCAGCTCGCCCCGACGCCGCCTGACGATGCGCAACATGGTCGACTCGGCGACGAACCCAATGCTGTCGACCCCCTGCCCGCGCAGGTACTTCGCGGCGAGCACCTTCTGCTCGGCGTCGAGCCCCGCGAACGTCGAGTTGAGCTCATCATTGTTCTTGCTCAGCTGGGCCTTGCGGAGCTGGGCAAGCGCGTCGAGGTCGCCGGCCATGGCGTCACGCGAGTCGGCCGCGCGCTGACGTTCCCACGCCTCGTTGTTGGCGACGGCCTGCTTGCCCCAATCGCGGATCATGTCGAACAACTGCTCCCACCACGACCGCTCCCTGCCCTCCTGATGCGCGGCCCAGTCCCGCACGGTGGTTCGCGCGGTCGATAGCTGCTCGTTCAGCGCGTCGATGAACCCCTTGTTCTCGGTGGTCGCCTCTCGAGAGAAGCGGCTCTGCTCGACGTCGACCTGCTGTGCGGCAGTCGTTGCCCAGTTCTTCGTGGGGAGCGATTCGACGGCGCCCTTGTCTGGGTCGTCCTGGAAGTGGCGGCGGATCGCCGCGGCTTGGCGGTCGGCGGCGGAGCGAATCTCTCCCTTCTGCTTGCCGGCCGCTTCGTTCAGCTCACTGGTACGCTTCTCGAGCGATGAGCGATACGACGCGAGCACCTCCGACCCGGTGCGCTCCAGCGTACCCAGGAACTCGTCGCGCTTCGCCTCGATGGCCTCAGTGTCCGGCGGGCCGTCAACCGCCGACTCCTTCGCGGCGATCTCCTTGTCGACCGCCTGCTTCGCGCCCGAGATCTTCTTCTGCTCCTCGACACCCTGCTGCTCGCGCGCGTCCACGCCTTTCTTCGCCGCGCCCTTCGTCGCTTCATCCTGCTCGGCCGCGAGCTTGGCCGCGGCTTCCTTCTGCTCGGCAATCTTCCCGGTGAGCTGCTCGGCCGAGACGCCGGCTGCGGTCGCGATCTGCTCGAGCTCCTTGCGCATCTCGCTCTCGACCGTGCTCGCTTTGCCCTTGGCGAGCTCCTGCAGCGGCGGGCACTTCCCCTGGTCGAGCGGCTCGGCAGCGGTGAGGGCGAGCGCTTCGCCGCGACCCGGGATCGTCGTGATCGCGCGCGCGATGGCGTCGCCTAACACCGCGGCCTGATCAGGCGACGGTGGTGTCAACGATGACGCCCCCTCGTCGACGACCGTCGGTGGCGGTGCCGGAGCCGTGCCCTTCGCGGCCCGCTCTTCGATCCCGGCGATGTGAGCCTGGACTTTCTCGAGCTGCTTGGTGAGCGACACCCGCTCGGCCTTCGTGAGATCCTTGTTCGCGAGACGGTCCTCGAGGTCCTTGAGAACCTTCAGGTCATTCGCCGGGACGAAGTCGCGCGGATTGAGTCCGGGATATGCCGGCGGCGCACCGACGGCGCTGAACGTCACCGGGGACAGGCGCTTGTTCGACAGCGCCTGGACGTCGGCTACGGCCTTCTCGGCCTCCGAGGTGTCCAGTTGTGACTGCTTCTCGGCTGCCTGCGGAAGCGGCTCCTGCGCGTCCTTTGCTTCGCTCTCGTAATCGGGTTCGGCTGCGGCGCGCTCGCTGACGGCACCTGTCGCGGTCTGCTCGATGGCCGTGGCGCCGGCAGCACTCTCGGGCAATTCGGGCGTGGGCACCGCCTCGACCGCCGATGATGTCGCTGCCGTCCATCTGTCGAGCGCGGCGTCGTTGAGCGACGCGGACTCGCTGGCGGGTCCGGCTGGCACGCCGCCTCCGCCCCCGCCGCCCGCTCTCCCTGCTGCGCCGCCTGCGCGCGCGCCAACGCCCGGCGCTTGCCCTTTGCCTCCTTCCCTGTTCTTCGCATCACCGACCTGTTCGCCTTTCGCCCTGGCGCCGGCTTCGCTCTTCTCGACGTTACCGTCGGCCTCTCCTGGCTCGCCCTCTGCCTTCCCGGCGGGAGCGCCTTTCCTGACAGCAACGTCCTTCCCCACCGCGACGTCCTGAGTGGCTCCGTCGTGGGCCTCCGCGACTCTACCCTCCGGCTCGGCAGCCGGCTTCTCGGTCTCCCTGCCGGTCGGTGCGGCGCCGGCATTTTTTCCGGCCCGTGCGTCGCTCGCCTGCGTCAACGGGGTCGGTACCGGCCCGACGGTGCCGTTCACCGACGTTAGGCGGCTGGCGTCCGGGACCGCCGCCGCCCGAGCCGTGAGCGTGCTCGTCAGACGAGGCGTCGAAGCGGTTGCGGCGTTACCGTTGGTGCCGTCGGCGGCGGGCGCGTTGTCGGTGGGCTTCTGTTTGTCCTCTCGCAGCCTGGCCTCTGGCTCGATCTCCGTGCGCGCCTCGGCGGACCCCGAGCCGTGCTGGCCGTTCGTCTGCTCGATTTCGGTTCCCGCCCCGTCGCCGCGCTGGCCGCTGAACCGATCTTCACGCGGGAAGACGTCGATGCTGGAGAACCGATGACCGCGCGCCGATCCGTCGGGTTCATGGACCTTCGGTTCGACCGGAACCGCTGTCTGGATAGCCGCCGGAGCAAAGGTCGAGTTGTCCGGCTCGCCGAATCGATCGTCGCGAGCGAAGACGTCGAGATTGGAGTAGCTGTGTCCGCCCAGCGTTTCCTGCTGGCCTCCCCACGAGGGCTCGGCCACTGTCGTCTCGAGCGAGTCACCCCGATCGCTGGTGGTGGCAACGGCCGCTGGCGAGGTCCACTGCTGTTCCCGCGCGCGTGGCCGTTTCGGTTGCCCTATCTCGCGATCGCTCATTCCGATCTCTGCGCGGAGTGCTCTGCGAGGCGGCGACGTGAGCACATGGACGGGAACCCGCGCGCAGTGTGGGCACAGCCCGACATCCGCATAGCGCCTGCGTTGCGCTACCGGATCGTGCCATCGCGTTATGCGGATGCGTGTCTGGCCAGTATAAGAGGCCGGTAGTACGCGTCAACAACGGAAAGTCGCCACGACGCACCGCATTACGGTCACGACGCGGACTCGGCGTCGGTTCACGCGGCCGACTTCGGCGGCGATGGCACGGCGCG
>DASURJ010000755.1:0-3269 GCA_036280115.1 Gemmatimonadaceae bacterium | reverse complement strand
ATCGCCATGTAGTCCATGGTCTCGGACCGCAGACCGAGCCGCGCCTGCTGCTCGGGGCTCAGCTGGTCGTACGCCTCGATGAGCCGGCCGAAGACGTCGACCGCCTTGCGGTACTCAGCCTGGGCCGTCTGCGTCGCCTGGTTGTAGTAGGACCAACCAAGCTTGTACAGCGAGAGAAAGTAGATGTCACCGTTAGGCGGCGCCGCTGCCGCGGCGCGCTCGTAGGCGGATGCCGCGCGAGCGAATCCCGTGCGTCGCGGCTCCCCGCGTTCCGCGGACGCGATCTCGAAGTAGGCGTCGCCCAGCCGGAACAGCGCCTCGCTCTGGAGCGGAGCGCTGTCGGGGGCGGCTTCCGCCACGCTCTCGAACGCGCGCGCGGCATCTTCGTAGCGCTGCTGCTGCGCGTACAGCGTGCCGAGCGTGTACGCGGCGGCATCGCGTCGATCGAATGTCGGGTACGACTTGACGAGCTCCTCGTACCGTGCCGTTGCCGCACTGTAGTCTGGACGGGCCGTGTCGCCCGCCACGCCGCCGGTGCGCTGGCTCTCCGCGAACCGGTCATCCGCGCGGCGGACCAGCAGCTCGCCGAGCTGAAACAGCGCGCGAGGGCGCAGGGAGCTCTGTGGGTATTGGGCGAGGAACCGCTCGAGCCGCGCGATGGCCGTGTCGCCCACGGGCGCGTTGTATGTGGCAAGGGCGACCTCACCGGCGGACGAGACGGCAGTCACCGGGCGACTGCGCGTCGTGTCCTGCGCGGCCACCGAGGTTCCCGTGACGATGAGCGGCAGCGCCGCGAGGGCGTGGAAGAGAGGCCTGGCCATCACCTAACGCCTCCGCTGGGGCGCGTTCGTGGCGCCGACCGTCCGGGTCCCATCGATCGCGCGGAAGAACGTCGCGCTGGCAACGCCGAACTGGGCCGCCTCCACGTCGCGCTGGAGCGCGGCCACGAGCTCCCCGGCGCGCGCGGAAAGCTCCGCCGTGACGGCCGCAATGACCTCGCCCTCGATGGACGCTCGGCGCGCTTCGGCGTCTGCCAGGGCCTTCCGCGCGGCACTGGTCGCGGGTGCGTCGCCGCCCCGGAGCGATGACAGCGCCGACGCGATGTCCCGGCGTGAGGACCCATACGAGCTCTCGAGCTCCGCCAGCACCGATTGCGCCCGGGCCGCGTGCGCGCGAACCGAGTCGCGCATGACGAACGTCGGGTGGCGAGCGATCGCGTTGTCCAGCCCCTTCGTCGCGATATCCGCAATGCGCGAGTACGCGGACGCGGTCGCAACCTCCGCCTCGAGTGCCTCGCGATCCTCCGGACTGGCGCCAGCGGCGAGCGTCGTTCTCAGGCTATCAGCGGTTCGCGCGTTCTCGGCGGCGATCGTGCGCGTCGCATCGATCTCGCGACCCAGGAGCTCGCGGAGCCGAGCTTCGGCGGCCGCCATCATTCCGTCGAGACGCGTCAGAGAGTCGGCGGCAGCGCGGTAGTCATTCGCCACCGCCGCCACGGCCGCACTATCCAGATCGAGCAGGGCCGCCAGTCGCGCGAGAAGCCCGATCTCGCGCTGTTGGGCCGCGAGCTGCTCCTCGAGCCGAACGCGCGCAACTGCCACCGCGGCATCGGCAGCGACGAGCGATTGCGAACGCGCCGCCAGTTCCTGTGGCTGGCGCGTGGCGGATGCCGGCGCAAAGAGGACGCGCGTGACGGACGCCGGTGCGCGCGTTGCGAGCGAGTCGAGACGTCGTCGCGCGTCCGTTGTCGCGACAGCCGGCGCGATGGACGGAGTGCCTTCGCCCTGCCCCGACGGAAGCTCGGTGCCCGTCACTACCGCCAAGGTGGCCATGGCGGACACAGAATCGCGAAGGACCAGCGTTTTCGTTGTCGCGGGGTCGCCGGGCACGAGCACGTGTGCGAGACGATCGGTGACGAGCGCACGCGCAACGTCGGCGATGGCCGCGTTGGTCTCCGCCTTGAGCGCGGCGATATCGGCCGCCGATGAGTCGGCCACCTGCTCGAACAGACGCTCGGCCTCGGCCGCTCGGCCGAGCTCGAGCTGCGCCTGCGCGACCATGAGGCGTGCCTCGTCGCGCTCGGGTCGGCCGGGGAACTTGGCGGCAAACTCGCTGAATGCCCGCTCCGCGTCGCCAACTTCCTCGAGCTTGTAGAGCGCCCACGCACGAGTCAGCAGGGCCGGAGCCGCGAGCGCGCCGGTGCTGTCCACCGTCGCGGCGATCCGCGCCGCGTCGCCATAGCGTTCGCCCTCGTAAGCCACCTGGGCAGCCGTGAGTCTCACCTGATCGGCGAAATCACCGGGCGCGCCACTCGCCGCGGCCTCCAGGCTCGCGATGGCCGATGCCGCTTGCGTGGTGTCCGCCCGCAGCGTCGTGAGCGCATCCATGTATTGGGCGTAGTGGGCGTCGTCACCTCCGGCCGCGATCGCCCGCCTGAAGCTCGCGCGCGCTGCGCCGAGCTCGCCCGTGCGGTACGCCGCGAGCCCGGCCACGAGCGCCGTAGCCCCGCTCATCTGGTCGACCGGCAGCTCGCGCGCGAGGGTCGTCGCACGCGCGTAATCGCCCGATCGGTACGCCTCGACGATCAATTGCGGGCGCAACACCGATGCATAGCCGGCTCCGCCAGCACTCAACGCCGCATCCGCCGAGCGCCGAAACGCGCCGAGCATTCCGAGCCGGTGGTAGCTCTGTGCCAGCAGGAAATGGAACGCGGCGCGCTCCGGCCCCACCGCGGTCGAGGAATCGCGCTCGACGAGCGCGGCGAGCCCCTCCAGGCGGCTGAGCGCCGAAAGCTCCCGACCTTCGACGAGCTCGAACAGTGCGACGCGCACCTCGGCGTCGAGTGTACGCGCGAGATCCGACGTCGCCGCGGGTGTCTGCGCGCTCGACTGCGCCGGGACAACCAGCGCGACCGCGAGCGCAACCAGTGGCGCGGTCCAGCAGACGGATCGCACGTGGCGGGGCATCAGAACGGCCCGGTCCCGCGGCTCGTCCACGTGGACGACGTCACCTGTCCGTTGCGCACCGCGAACTGCACGTACGTCACCGACTGTCTCGCCGCCGGCACGGTGACGTTTCCCGTTAGGGTGCGGCCGTCCACGGTGACCTGAATCGCCACGGTGTGTTCGGTGGGCACCACAGGTGCGCGGTAGAGTTGATCCACCGCACCGCGGCTCAGCGCGCCACTCGCCGCTGTGGTATAGGTCCGCGGCTCGCCACCGACGCTGTCCACGGTGACGATGGCCGACTGGACGTTCTGCGCCTGCGAC
>DASURJ010000754.1:0-8490 GCA_036280115.1 Gemmatimonadaceae bacterium | reverse complement strand
CACACCATCACGCCCAGCGCGCACAGCACATAACGATTGTCCAGGCGCACCCACAGCAGGGTCGGGACGATGGTCGCCACGAGGATGATGAGACCACCCATCGTCGGCGTCATGGACTTGGACTGATGGGTGTCGGGCGTGCCCTCTCGCACGACCTGGTGCATCTGGAGTTTGCGCAGCGCCCGTACGATGATGGGGCCGACAATGAACGCCACCAGCAGGGCGGTCACCGCGGCCGCGGCCGCGCGGAACGAGATGTACCGGACGATGCGAAACGCCGAGACGTAGTCGGTGAGCTGCAGGAAGATGTAGTAGAGCAACGCTGGCGCTCTAGCTGGTGGCTGGTGACTGGTGGCTCGCGGCTTCCAGCAGCGGAATCAATCGCTCCAGTCGCATTCCGCGAGAGCCTTTCAGCAGGATGACGGCGTCGGGAGCGAGGCGTGGCGACAGGCGCGACCAGAGGTCGGGCACGTCGGGGGCCACGACCACTCGGTCGTTGCTCGGCGCCGCCGACGTGAGCGCCCGTTCGAACTCGCCGATGCCGGCAACAACCTGCGCCGGGCCGGCCAACGCCAGACGCGCGATCTCGTCATGCAGCGCGGGACCAGCAGCGCCGAGCTCCAGCATCGAGCCGAGGATGGCAACGCGCTGCCGCGGCGTCTCGATGGACGCGAGCATGCGGAGCGCCTCACGCGCCGATGCCGGGTTCGCGTTGTACGCGTCGTGAATGACCGTGAAGGCACCGATGGTGAGCCACGCGCTGCGCATGGGGAGCGCGGGCGTCCTCGCGATGCCGGCGGCGGCGTCCGCGAGCGAGACACCCAGCACGCGTGCCGCGGCAATCGCGAGCATCGCGTTGCGCAGGTTGTGCTCGCCGCGAAGCGGAGGCCGGACCTCCACGTCGCCGAACCGCAGAACGCCGGCGCCATCGGGGGCGAGCTCCCAGCTGTCGGGCTTCACATCACCGGCATGTAAGCCGGCAGCAATGGTGGACTCGGCGAATCCATGGGCGGCGGCGCCAACCTCGGGCTGGCCGGCTGGCACGACTGCCACGGGTACATCGACGAACACCGAGCTCTCCTCGCGAAGGACGCCCTCGAGATCGCCGAATCCTTCCAGGTGCTCTTCGCCGATCGAGGTAACGATCGCGACGTCGGGCTCCACGAGTGCCCGCAGGGTTGCGACCTCGCCCGGGTGGTTCGTGCCGATCTCAACGACCGCGACGTCGGCGTCGTCGGGCAGGCCGAGCAGCGTGAGCGGCACGCCGACGTGGTTGTTCAGGTTCCCGCGCGTGGCGTACACGCTGAGTCGCGAACCGAGGGCCGCCGCGGTCAGCTCCTTCGTGCTCGTCTTGCCGTTCGATCCGGCGACGGCAATGACCGGCTTCCCCCACGCCCGCCGGCGGTAGCGGCTGAGCATGCCTAACGCGACCGTGGTATCCGTCACCGCGAACACCGGCACCCCGAGCGACGCTGCCGCGGCGGGATCGGCCACGACGACCGCCGCCGCGCCCTTCGCGACCGCATCGGCGACGAACTCGTGTGCGTCGAACCGCTCGCCGCGGAGCGCCACGAACAGGGCGCCGGGCGTCACCGTACGCGTATCGGTGCTCACCGACGCGATCGCCTGCGGGCCGCGAGGCGGTGGCGTGACGGTAACGTCCTCGAGCGCCTGAGCGACTCGATCGAGGATCCAGAACGGCGGTGGCGCGAGCTCGGCCAGGGGTGGCGGGAATCCAGGAGCAGCGTGGGTCACGCGAACGGGAGGCGAATGGGTGGTTCAGCGGCAAGGTTCCGAACGATCTCGCGTTCGTCGAACGGGTAGGCGATGGTCCCGCGGATCTGATACGTCTCGTGCCCCTTGCCGGCGAGCACCACCACGTCGTCAGGGGCGGCGATGGTGAGCGCACGGGCGATGGCGTCGTGGCGGTCGGTGATGCGCTCGTGATTCTCACCGTGCATGCCGGCCTCGATGTCGTCGATGATCCGATCGGGGTCCTCGGTCCGCGGATTGTCGCTCGTGACAATGACGTGGTCCGCGAGACGCTCGGCGATCGCACCCATCTGCGGGCGTTTGCCGCGATCGCGGTCGCCACCGCAGCCGAACAGGACGATCAACCGGCGCTGCGCGAACGGACGAACCGCCATGAGCGCCCGCTCGAGCGCGTCCGGTGTGTGTGCGTAGTCGCGAAGGACGGTGGGACGCTGGTGGATGCGCTCGAGTCGGCCCGGCACCTGCGGCAGCGATGACAGGCGCGCGGCGATATCAGTCACGGCAACGCCGAACGCCCATGCCGCCGCCGCGGCGGCGAGCGCGTTGGCCACGTTGAAGTCGCCCACGAACGGGAGCCGAACGGGCGCGGCAGCGTCGCCGGCGTGTAACGTCCATTCGCTCCCGCGAGGCGTGTACTGCACGCCTGTCGCTCTGACTTCGGCGTCTCGGCCAGCGAGCGAGAAGCACACCTGACGCGGGACACCCTGGAGGACGCGCCACGCGTCGTCATCCGCGTTGATGACGGCGGTGCCGTTCGGGGCGAGGTAGTCAACGAGGGCGGCCTTCGCGGCGACGTACGCCTCCATCGTGTGATGGTAGTCGAGGTGATCGCGCGAGACGTTCGTGAAGACTGCCACCTCGAACCTCAGCCCATCCACGCGGCGCTGATGGAGGCTGTGCGAGGAGACCTCCATGGCCACCGTGCGCACGCCGCTGTCGACGAGCGCGCGCAGTACGCGCTGCAACTCGATGGGGCCAGGGGTGGTGAGCCCCCCGCCTCCGACCTGACCGACTCCCTCGCTCCCGACCAGGACGCCGAGCGTCCCGATGGACGCTGCGCGCCCGTCCGCACCCTCGTCCAGCAAATGCCGCATCATGCCGACCGTCGTCGTCTTACCGTTCGTGCCGGTGACGCCAACGAGCCGAAGCTGCGCGCCCGGGTTCCCGTACGCCGCCGCGGCAGCTAGTGGCGCCGCTCGTCGCGCGTCTCGCACCACGAACGTAGGCAGTGTGGTTCGCGAGGCGTCCTCGACGATCGCCGCGCCGGCGCGGTCCCCGATACTCTCGAGAAAGTCGTGGCCATCGCGAGCCGTGCCGCGCACCGCCACGAACAGCGCCCCGCGCTCGACACGACGGCTGTCATCCGTGATGTCAGTCAGGGTATCGGGAATCAGACCACGCACGTCAACGAGTAGACCGGCCCGCTCGAGCGCGTCCCGCACCCCTTCCGAGGCGAAGGCTGTCATTGGCGCCGGTAGAGTCGGACGATCGAGCCCGTGCGGAGCGGCGTCCCCGCCTCGGGTACTGTCGTTTCGGTTGACCCGGTCGCGACCTGCACGCGGAACCCCTGCTCGTGCAGCATCCGCACTGCTCTCCGAAGCGGAAGCCCGCGAACGTCGGGGATCGGACGCACGCGAATCGGCGCGACCGGGGCGCGCTGGCGCTCGGACAGGGTCACCACGAACGGGACGCTCACCTGCTCGCCCGGGTCTCGTGCCGCGTCGCCACTCACTTCGCCAACCGTTCCCGTTGCCACCGTGATCTGCCGTGCGCGCGGCGTGTCCCTGCGCGACGAGGGCCCTGTGTCGCGCGAGGCGAACACGGGCTCCGTGCGGCGATGAGTGAGCGCGTTGCGATCGATCGCGGCATCGCGCGCGGCGATGGCCGCTTCGAGCACGACCTTCGACACCGGCGCGGCTGTCTTCCCACCGTAGTAGGCGCCCTTCGGGTTGTCGAGCTTCACGAGGATGACGTACTGCGGTTCGTCCGCGGGGAACAGCCCGACGAACGATGCGGTGTACGAGCCAGCGACGTACCGGCCGCGCACCATCCCGCGCACGGTGCCACTCTTTCCGCCGACCGCGAACGTCGTGAGCTCGGCTTCGGTGGCGGTGCCACTGTCCACGACGCCGGTCAGAAGGCGGCGGAGTTGTCCGGAGCCTTGCGGGGTGAGCACCCGCCGCACGACCCGTCGCGAGTTCCGGTAGACGACGTTCCCTTCCAGGTCGCGAATCTCCTTCACGAGCGAGGGCTCGAGCAGCTCTCCTCCGTTCGCGATGGACGCGTAGGCGAGCGCGAGCTGCAGGGGCGTCACGGACAGCTCGTAGCCCATGGCGAGCGATGCCGCGGATTGCTTCGACCAGTATCGGGGCGGCCGGAGCACGCCGGGCGACTCGTTCGGGTACGGAATGCCCGTCGGCGTTCCGAAGCCGAAATCGCGCAGCGCCTCGTATTGCTCGCGCTCCGAGAGCCGCTCCGCGAACCGCACGATCCCTACGTTGCTCGATTCACGGATCACGTCGGCGAGCGACATGCGCGGCTCGCCGTGTACGTCGTGGATCGTGCGGCCGTGCGTTCGGTAGACGCCGTTGTACGTCTCGATCACCTCGTGCACGCGCGCCTTGCCGCGCGCAAGCACGGTCGCCGCAATGAACGGCTTGAGCGTGGACCCCGGCTGGTATGGCTCGATGATCGCGGTCGCTGCACGCGAGCGCGGGTCGCGACGGCGGGCGGCCATCGCGCGAATCTCGCCCGTATTGGGGTCGAGAACGACGACGTCACCGCCATCCGCACCCATCTTGGACACGGCATCACCGAGCGCCTGGTCGACGATCTGCTGGAGCGCGCTGTTGATCGTGAGAACGACCGTGTGGCCGGGCTGCGGCTCGGCGCTCATCTCGTCAGGCGACTCGAATCGCTGGCCGCGACCATCGCGCACGTAGGACGCCTTCCCCACGGTACCGCGAAGCAGGCTGTCGAGCGTGAGCTCGAGCCCTTCGATGCCGTTCCCCTTGGCGTCCGCGAACCCGATGATCCGCTGCACGCCGCCGGTCCCGGCGTACACGCGCTCGCCCACTGGTGTGGCGTACACGCCGCGCATGCCGAGCACGGTCTCGACGTCCGCCGGCACGAACGAGCCGGGCAACTGCACCCACTTGCGCTTCGGGTCCGTGACACGCGCGAGCCACCCCGCCTCGACACCAACCCGCTTCAACTCTCCGCTGAGCTTGCGCCGATCCCGGGCTCGGACCTCGTGCGGCGCAATGCTGACCTGGACGCGCTCCCGGCTCTCCGCGAGCGGGATGCCCGACGCATCGAGGATGAGCCCCCGAGGCGCAGGGAGGTCCGACGCCGCCACGTGCTGGCGCGTGGCCTTCTTCCGCCATGCGTCCCCCTGCCACACCTGGACCTGAGCGGCGCGCGCGACGATTGCCGCCGCGAACACGGCGAGCACGAGATGCACGATCGCGATCCGACTATTTCGCAGCATCTCTCCGTTCGATCACGATCACTTGACTGTCACTCGGCATTCGCATTCTGAGCCGCTGCCCCACGAGCGGGGCGAGGCGTTCCCGGCTGGCCGCGTCCCGAATCTCCCGCCGGAGCTGGGCTCGACGCGCCACGAGGTCGGATCGCTGGCGCTCGAGCGCCTGCACCTGCCGCGTCTGGGACAACGCGAACGTGCGCCTCCAGATGACGCTCGTTGCCACGAGGACGAAACCAAGAAGTGTGAGGGCGACCACCGAACGACCCCGGCGCCGCCTCACACTGCCGCCTACAGCGCGCTTCGCCATGCCCTGAGCCGCGCACTGCGCGAACGTGGGTTTCGGGCGGATTCGGCCTCCGACGCCGTCACCGGCCTGCGCGTAAGCAGGGTGCCAAGCGCCTTCCCGCGGCAGGTACATACGGGCTGCCGCGGCGGGCAAATGCAGTCGGTGCTCCAGTCGCGGAACGCGTTCTTCACGACCCGATCCTCACCCGAGTGATAGGCGATCACCGCAAAGGTCCCACCTGGGACCAGTCGTTCGCGCAGCCGATCGAGGGCCCGCTCGAGCCCCCCGATCTCATCGTTCACGGCAATGCGCACCGCCTGAAAGAGCCGCGCGAAATCAGCCGGTCCCGTGCGCGGGCCGAGCGCACCACGAATCGCGCCGACGAGATCGTCGCTTACCGCGAGCGGGCGCGTCGCCCGCCGCCGCAGGATCTCGCGCGCGAGCCGCATCGCGCGCCTCTCGTCCGCATACTCACGAAAGATCCCGGCGAGCTCGATCTCGTCAGCCGTCGCCAGGAGCGTCGCCGCATCCCGTTCCGCATCCGCACCCATGCGCATGTCCAGGGGGACACCTTCGCGGAACGAGAAGCCGCGAGCCGGGTCATCGAGCTGATGCGAGGAGACGCCGAGGTCGAGAAGAATGCCGTCGAACCTGACTCCATCGAGCTCGGGGATCGCATCCACGTCGGCGTAGTTACCGAGGACGGTCCGGAAGCGCCCGGCCTGCTCGTACTCCCCGAGGCGCCGCCGGGCCGCCGCGATCGCCTCGGGGTCGCGGTCGACCGCCGTCACGTCCGCACGGGCCTCCAGCAGCGCGAGCGAGTGCCCGCCGCCACCGAGCGTGCCGTCGAGCACCGACCGCGCGCCGCCAAGGAGCTCCACCACCTCGGTGGCGAGCACCGGCGCGTGGTAGACGCTGTCATATCGGCCATCGATCGTGTCAGGCGCGGGCATGATAGCGTCTCCCACTCAGCCGCTCAGACGCTGCCAGAGTGCCAACGGCCGTGGCCGGCTTTTCGCATTATTTGCATCCCGCGGACAATCATGGCTTCCGTTTCGATGTGACCGAGGAGGGTGGAGCGACCGATCTGGGTTGCTTCCCGTCAATGGTAATGTTCTCATCAAGTCGCGATGAATGACCGAAGGAGGCGTTCCCGGATCCGTGTCGCCGATCGGCGGACGACTCCCGTACGCGGCGGGGCACAGGCCAGGCGCCGGCGGTACATCGCGCTCGTGATTCACGGAGCGCGCGCCGAGTTTCCGGGACTTCGGCACCTCGTGGAGTGGGTTCGCGCGAAAGGCCACACCGTACGTCCGCGAATCACGTGGGAACCGGGCGACGGTGCGATGTTCGCGCGTGAGGCCACGACGGCAGGCGCGGACACGGTGATCGCGTGTGGCGGCGATGGCACCGTCAATGAAGTGCTCAACGGGCTCGAGGGAACGCGGGTGGCGCTCGGGATCATCCCCGCGGGCACGGCGAACGACTTCGCGCGTCAGGTCGGTATTCCCGATGACCCCAACGCCGCCATGGACATCATCCTCAAGCGGCGCCCGGTCATCATCGACACGGCCACCATGAATGGGCGGCGGTTCCTGAACGTGTCGTCGGGAGGCGTGGGCGCCGAGGCGACCGCCGAGACGCCGTCCGATGCGAAAGCGTCGCTCGGGCCGGTGGCGTATTTCATCTCCGGCCTTCGAAAGCTCGCCGGCCTGGAGGCGCGACGCGCGGTGTTCGAGGCGCCCGAGTTCCGGCTGGACACCGAGTTCCTGCTGTTCGCTGTGGGCAACGCGCGAGCTACCGGCGGTGGCTCGCTCGTGACGCCAAAGGCGAGCGTGCGCGATGGGCTGCTCGACGTCTGCATCGTCGAGGCGATGACGCGAGGCGAGTTCGCGAAAGTCGTGCTGCGCGTCAAACGCGGCGAGCATCTCGAGAGCCCGGGGGTGCGGTACCTGCAGGTGCCGTGGCTTCGGATCCGGTCGCGCGAGCCGATGACGGTGAACGTGGATGGCGAGTCCACGGAGGCCCGCGAGGCCTCGTACTCCGCGAGCCCGAGGGATCTGCTCATTCATCTCCCGCGGCTGCCGGGGCATCGGCGCTCGGTGGAGCGAGAGGTGCCACTCGAAGTGCCCGGATGATCGAACGCCCGCCGTCGACAGTCTCGACGGCGGGCGTTCGGTAGTTGGACTCATTCGCCTGCGAGGCTCTCTACCTTCCTCTACAGAGCGCCTTCACCATTTGGTCGCCGTACGGCGAGAGTTGCTGCAACGCGCCCATGAGCGCACCGGCCTGATCGCGGAACTCCGCCGCGCCACGCGGGATGTAGATCTGCGCTTCGGTAAAGTCCTGCGCGGCTTCCTTCGCCATATCACAGCTCTTGGCGTCACGGGCCTGCTCGAGCAGCGCCTGACCCTTCTGGAGGTGCGTGGCGCCCAACAGGAACGCGGCAGCCGGCGTCTTGTTCACGGAGTCGCTGAACTGGAGCAGGCTGAGCGCACGACGGAACCCTTCAATGTCCTTGGCCGCGGCGGCCTTCTTTTGCTCGGCCTGTCCGAGTCCGGTCGCGTACGTGGCAACGAGAGTTGCGCTATCGCCCGCCGCCAGCGCGCTGCGGAGCGACGAAAGCACTGTGTCCGGTGGTGCGCCTGCGTCGGCCTGTGCCCGCGCGATCGGCAACCAGATCCCCGGAATCTTGGGGTTCGTGGCAAGCAGCCGCTTCCCTTCCTCGATCGCCTGCGCCGTCTGCCCCGTTTGAATGAGCAGCTGCACGTAGGTCGAGGCGATGGACATGTTGTTCGGGAACTTCGAGCGACCACGCGCGAGCGTCTCAGCCGCCTTCTGGAACTGGCTGTCCGCGGCGTAGCCGGCGGCCTGGCGCATGAAGAAGTTCGTGTCGGCGGATGCCGTATCGAGCTTCACCATCTCTTCGCCGACCACGAGCGCG
>DASURJ010000753.1:0-3724 GCA_036280115.1 Gemmatimonadaceae bacterium | reverse complement strand
GGGGGTCAGAGTCCTAACGCATCGTTCGAACGCGCCGCGTTCGAACGATGCGTTAGGACTCTGACCCCCAACGGAGCGTTTTGTCGCGCGTCAGTCCCGATGCGCAGCGACCCACCGGTCCACCTTCGCACCCAGCGACGCGAGGGTGATCGTGCCGTCCTTCAGCACCTCGTGATGGAACTCCGGCGACCGAAACCGCGTGCCTAACGCGCGCTCCGCGGCCTCGCGGTACGAGCGAATGGCCTCGAACCCGATGTAGTAGGTCGCGAGTTGGCCGGGCGTCGCGGCGTGGCGATCCGCGTACGCGCCGGCCATCGCCGGCGATCGTCCGCCCAGGACGACCATGGAGTCGACGAGCTGCTGTTGCGACCACCCGCGCGCGTGATACCCGATGTCGAGATACGCGGCGGCGGCGACGTCGAGCAGGTGGACCAGATAGCCCGCCCGGTCGAGCGGCGTGACGTACAGCCCCATCTCGTCCCCGAGCCGCTCGGCGTAGATCCCCCAACCTTCAGTGAAGCCGCCGAACGAGAGGTCACGCATCACCGGATGCACCGCAGGACCGCGCCGAGCGGCGATGCGCTGGAGATGATGCCCGGGGTACGCCTCGTGCGCGACGGCATTCGCCACGGACATCCGCTCCATGCGCGCGAGGTTGACGAGGAACTGCGCCGGCCGGCTCCCGTCCTCGGGCGCACGGAGGTACTGCGGCGGGAGATTCGCGCGCTCCTGGAACTCGGGGTACGGCGTGACGACAATGGACTCCGGCTGGAACCGCGCGACGACGCGCCCGATGCGCGTGGCCGCGTGGACCGTCATGGCGCGGTACGCGGCGAGCACGGAATCACGCGTCGGGAACGTGAAGCGAGGGTCGTCCCGCAATCGGATCACGCCGCGCGAGACGTTCGCGTCACCGGTAAGTTCGCGGACGAGCGGCGCAAGCTCCGCGGTAATGCGATCGAGCTCGCGGCGCGCGTTGCGCATGATGGTGTCGACCTCCACCTCGACGGACGTCCGCGCCCGCAGGGTTGCCGCGTAGCAGTGCCTGCCGTTCGGCAACGTGGAGAGCGAGCCATCCGCCCGCGCTCGGGGCACGTACCGATCGCGGAGGAACGCCTGATGGGCGCGTGCGGCGGGGTAGATGGTGTCCGCCAGGAGCGAGCGCCATGCGGCACGGAAGCCGGACGTCGAGTCGCGGTTCGCGGGAGCGTACAGCGGCGACCGGGTCGGGTCGGGTGGCAGGAGGTCATCGTACTGCCGGATTACGGTCTCGATGACATCCCGCGACGCGGTGTACCCCGAGTCGAGCCCGCGCTGGAGCAGCGCCCGCTCGGCGTCGATGGCCGCGGGGAGCGCACGGACCACCGACAGCGCGCGGGCGCGGGCGTCGTCGGTCCCCACGGGCTGTACGCGCGCGGCGTTCGACGCGGCCACATGCCATCCCCCGAACTGGTTGCTGATTGCCCAGAGGTGTGTGTTGCACACGCGCGCGCCGATGGCCGATTCCGCCGATTCCCGAAGGTTGTCGTAGAGCAACTGGTCGGTCGGGCTCGAGAGCGTGCCGCGGTCGATCCGGCGAAGGCTGGACGCGACGCGGTCCACGCGCCGCCGGCTCTCGATGCGCGTGGGATCGGAGAGGTCAGCCCATACGCGGCCAGGTGTCGCGGGTTGATTCACGGCGAGAAACGAGTCCGCCGCGACGCGAAGCGCGACGCTGGCGCCGTCGCGCGAGACCGCGACGGGTGATAGTCGCGACGTGCAGGCGGTGACGGCCACCAGCGCCACGACCAAGTGATTACTTCGCATGGGGATAGCCAGGTAGCTCGGAGGTTCGGCGTCGGTCGCCTAATGAAACCTTCGGCATCGGCCGAACCTAGAACGATCCTGTCCTATCAGCGTTGCCCCGACGTCAGGTCGGGCTTCCGCCTATCCTGCAACGTGAAACGGAACGGCATCTTCCAGCAGTGGTTCGAGGCATCCACGCCGGAGGGTCTATGCGCTTGGCGCTCGCCATCTTGATGGCGCTCCACGGAATAGCACACATGGTTGGATTCGCGGGCTCGTGGCAGCTCGCGGCGTCGAGCGATCTTCCCTACAAGACCACCGTGCTCAACGGTCGCCTGGACCTGGGGGACACCGGGATTCGCGCGCTCGGCCTGCTCTGGGTCCTGGCGGCGCTCGCGTTCGTGTTCGTCGCGGCTGGGGCGGTACTCGAAGCAGGGTGGTGGGCGAAGGCGGCCGTGATCACCGCGGTCGGATCACTCGTGCTCACGTCTCTCGAGCTTCCGGCGGCGAGAGTCGGGCTCGTTCTCAACCTGTTCCTGATCGTGGTCGTGCTTCTGCTGCAGCGATTCCATTTGGTTTGAGCTGGCAGCCACCCAGGTAGAGCAGCCGGCAAAGGACGCTCGGAGGTCAGGGCCGGGCAGTTATCAGTCGTCAGTTCCGAGTCGAGAGTCATCGGTCCTGAGTCATCCAGTCATGAGTTGTGAGTACCTACTCGGAACTCATGACTGGATGACTGGAAACGCATGACTCATTGTCGCGCCGTCCAAGTCAGGCGAGTAGCAGTTCGAGGTCCTCGCGCCGGATGCGGGACATGAGGTTCGTATCACCGCCGATGATGGCTTCGGCGAGGTCGCGCTTGGAGTTCTGCAGCTCCAGCACCTTCTCCTCCACCGTGTCGCGCGCGATGAGGCGTGACGCGAAGACCCGACGTGTCTGGCCGATGCGATGCGTGCGGTCGATGGCCTGCGCCTCCACCGCCGGGTTCCACCACGGGTCCAGCAGGAACACGTAGTCCGCCGCCGTCAGGTTGAGCCCCAAACCGCCGGCCTTGAGGCTGATCAGGAAGATCCCGCACGCCGGGTCGGTCTGGAACCGTGCGACGCGATCCTCCCGGTCGCGTGTCTGGCCGTCGAGATACTCGTAGGCCAGCTTCTCCGCCTCGAGCTGCGGCTTGAGCAGCGCCAGGAGCGACGTGAACTGCGAGAACACGAGCGCCTTGTGCCCCTCGGCCACGATCTCCGCGAGCTGTGGCACGAGGAGGTCGAACTTGCTGCTCGACTCGTTCGCCCGGCTCGCGTCGAGCAGCCCCGAATGACACGCCGCCTGACGCAGCCGTAACAGCGCCTCGAGGATGTGCATCTTCGACTTCGCCATCCCGTCACGGTCGATCCGTCCGAGCAGCGCCGCGCGATAGTGATCGCGGAGCTCGTCATACCGTTTGCGCTCCTTCGGCTCGAGCTCGACGTAGATCGTCTGCTCCAGCTTTTCGGGGAGCTCGGGCGCGACCTGTTCCTTCGTGCGGCGGAGGATGAACGGACGCACGGCACTCGCGATCAGCGACCGGCCCGACTCTCCGGCTTCGGTGCTACCTAACGTCTTGAACACGCGTGCGGCACCGAGCATTCCCGGGTTCAGGAACTCGAACAGGCTCCACAACTCGGCGATCCGGTTCTCGACCGGCGTACCGCTCATGGCGAGGCGGTACCTCGCTCGCAGGAGACGCGCAGCCTTCGCGGTTTCCGTCGTCGCGTTCTTGATGGCCTGGGCTTCGTCGAGGATCGCGTAGTCGAACTCCCCGTGCGTGAGCAGAGGCGCGTCACGGCGAAGCGTGCCGTAGGTGACCAGGACGAGGTCGTAGTCCCGGAACGCCGCCACATCCCGTGCGCGGTCACGTCCCTCGTGGACGAGCACGCGCATCTGCGGTGTGAACCGCGCGGCT
>DASURJ010000752.1:0-5714 GCA_036280115.1 Gemmatimonadaceae bacterium | reverse complement strand
CCGCCCATCGTCGGTCATGAACATCCGCGCGTGCGCGAGTCGGACAAGGGATGAGATGAGCCGTTGCTCGACGCTGAGCGTCGCGAGTTCGCGGAGCTTCTCGAGTAGGGCGGTGCGTTCGTTGACCATCTGCGCCACGAGCGCGAGCGCGTGCTGCGGCTGTTCCCGAAGCAATTCGCGGAACCGGGCGGTGCTTAGGTGCAGGGTGTCCGACTCCTCATCAGCCCGGGCATCGGTGGCATACCGGGCACTGGCCCCGAGGCCTTCCCATCCGAACGTCTCGCCTTCGCGCGCGAGCGCAGGCACGAATGCGCGCCCGGCTTTCACCCGACTGCGGAGCACGATGCGGCCACGTGTGACAATGAACAGGCCATCCGCATGGGCCCCGCGTTGATAGACCACGAATCCCGCTGGCCACGTCGCCTTCGCGGCATAGGCCGCAACGACGTCGGCCACTTCACCCGGCAGTCGTTTGTCTCGTTGCTTCAATCCTGCATCCAGCAACTTCGTTAACTCGCGCAGCAGACGAAATGACCGTGTCTGCAAAGTGCGTTCCGTCTGGACAGGCCGTGTGTTCGTCGCTTGCTTTGAACAGCAACCGCTTTCTCTCAATGCCCGCCTCCCTCCCGAACGTCGAGCGTCGGCCGGTGGCCACGGTGGCAATCGTCGGCAACGACGCTGTGCTCGCAGCTGCACCGGCAACACCGGTGCAGCTCGCGCATGCCTGTCTGCAACACGGATTCTCGGTCGCGGTGCCGGCGAGCTGGGGCGACGAACTGCTTGCGACGGAGGCGGTGCGTCGTCTCGTCGGCCGAGAAAAGGGGCCGGCAGTCATGTGCGTGTGCCCGTTCGTGCGATCTCGGCTCCTCGCATCCGGTGCCGACCTGGCTCCATTCCTCGTCTCACTGGTCTCGCCACCGGTTGCGACGGCTCGCTACCTGCGCGCCGCGTACGGCGAGCACGGCGTGCACATCACATACATCGGCGCATGCCCGGGCGCGGAGGACGACGCGATCGACGTCCGCCTAACACCGGACACTTTCTTTGCCGATATCGCCGACCGCGGCATCGCGTTATCCGAGCAGCCGCTCGTGTTCGACTCGATCGTGCCGCCGGATCGGCGCCGGTGGTGCTCCGCACCCGGTGGCGTGCCGAGCCCGGACGTGTTATGGAACGAAGCGGACGCGCGTACTCTCGTCGAGATCGACCGAGACGACATCTCTACCGATCTGGCGCAGCATATCATCACGCACGACAACGTGCTGCTCGACCTCGCGCCCGGCCTCGGCTGTGCCTGCAGCGGAGCGATCCCGTCGCTGCCCGCACGGTCGGCGCGCGTCGCCGTCATGGCGCTCGAGCCGCCGCGGGCCCTTGGGCCGGTCGTCGACGCGTCATCGGTGATTCCGCTCGACGCGCCGGTCGGGACGCCACCGCAGTCGGCGCCCCCAGGCACGCCTAACGGCGAGTCGATGCCCGCACCGGCGCCTCGCGGCGGCACGACAGATGTGCTCGACCTGGAAATCGGGAGGCCAGTCTGGAAGGACGTCGCCGCGGGGGCCGTGGAGCCCCAGCGCGGTTCGGCAGAGGCCGGTGCCACGCCGTCGACGCCAATCGAAGTGCAAACGCACGCGGCAGACGGCGGGCTCGTGCCGCGCGATCACTGGGCCGACCGTCCCCGGGAGCCCCACCTGACGGCGCCCGATGGACCCGGCGGCGCACGACGTGACATCTCGGAGATCGGCGACTCGGGCGTCACACCCCCCACAACGAGCGCGACGCATGGCGACGTGGCGGAATTCGATACTGTCGCGATGCTCGATCCGGCGGGCGTCATCGTTGCCGAGTCCGATATCGAAACGCTCGTCGAGGCGCTGCCGGATTCGGCGATCGAGGGGCAGGCCGAGGTTCCCGAATCGGCGGACCGGCTTGAGTCGGTTCCCGAGCCGGTGGAGCCGGACCTTGGTGCCGTCCGATCTAGCGCGACACCGGTCTCGATTTCTGCAGCCCGGCGCCGTACGCCGGTGTCGGGGCCTGTGCGTCATCCCGCTGCGACGATCCCTCGGGCGACGGCGTCGGGTGGCAAATCCCTACCTCGCGCTTACGTGGCCAAGCGGCGCACGCCGCCTACCGACCTGGTCGCCGTGCCCGATGGACCTTCGCGTGGTTCCAACACGCCACCCGAGGTGATGCCGCCCGCGACTGACCCCGCGACTGACTCCGCGACTGACCCCGCGACTGACGCCGCGACGCTCAGCCCGCCAGTTTCTCGGGAGTCGTCCGAGTCGGTTCGGCGTGCAGCCCCGCTCCACGCGGATGGCGCTCCGGCCCCGCAGCCGACGACGCCACTACCCTCTGAGGCCGGACACCACCCGTCGAACAGCAGGCCGGCAAGGGCTACCGGTGGCGAGCAGACACGGGCGTCTGCGGCAGCGCCATCCGGTGGATACGACCCGATAGTGATCGCGTTGGTGGTGACGTTCGTCGCGCTCGCGGCGTTCGTCGTCTGGACGCTCCAGAGCTGACGGCGTCGAACGAAGGCGCTTCGCCGATCACAGCCTAACGGGCGAACGCTCGACGGGCGTCCTCCAGCGCGGCCGTCGCCGCATCGAAGCGGCGCGCGAGGTCATCGATCTCGCGCTGGGCGAGCGTCGGGTCTCCGGCACGAATCGCCTCGGTGACCGATGGGAACGACCTCGTGGCGTAGCCGTTGTTCTCGTCGGCGGCGTACACGAGACCGCGGACCCATGGCCGCGTGCGGAGCCCTTCGGGACGTGTCAGAGCGCGCTCCACGCGCAGGAGCGCGGCATTCACGGCACGGCGCATCGGTGACGGAGGGTCACGCTGAAGCGCGGAATCGCGGGTCGCGGAGAACGCGACCGCACTCCGCTCCATGCGATCGATCGCCGCGCGGAGCGGGCTCAGCGACGTGGCCCAGCGGCCGGTAACGATCGCGCTGTCGATCGGCGGGAGGTACCGCCGCATGGTGCGCGCGAACTCGACGTAGTCGTACGGAAGGACATCGGCGTTCGCGAGACGCAGCGCCATGCCAGCGCTGATCTGGGCCGTCGCCACGTGATATCGATACGCAGGATCGCCGAAGGTCTCCATCCAGTGTCGGCTATCGTATCTCGAGTGATAGATGCCGCCGGGACCACCAAACCCCCAATCGGCGTGAGGGATGCCCAGGTGATTGTAGAACCCCGCGAAGTCCGAGCCGCCGCCGGGATCTCCCATTGGCGGCTCGGTCGAATCCGCGACGCGCGTGGTGCGACGCCAGACCTCATACACGCTGCCCTTCCCACTCGGGTCACTGACCGACTGCGCGACCGATCGGAGCGTCGCCCGCAGCGAGGGTGAACCGCCCCCGCCGAAATTCGGCCCACTGACGACACCATCCTGATTCAGGTACGCCACTGCGCCGCGCAACAACCGAAGTGAATCTTCCTCGACGTACTCGGTCGAGCCGATCAGTCCCCATTCTTCGGCATCCCAGGTTGCGAACACGATCGTGCGCTTCGGCCGTAGCCCGCGCCTCACCAGTTCTCCGATCGCACGTGCGGCTTCGAGCACGCTCGTGGTGCCACTCACGTTATCAACGGCGCCTGGGCCCCACGCATCCCGGTGCGCGCCGATGAGCACGAGCTCCTCGGGGAACTCGGTGCCGCGCACCACACCGAACGTATTCCAGATCGTTTTGTACGGCGTCGTCGCCGTGTCGGTCGCTACCGCCACGCGCGCGACCACCGGCCCGGGACCAACGTGGTACCGGAACGGCAGGCCGCCCTGCCATGCCTGCGGGATCGCAGTGCCCTGGAGGTCGCGGAGCACCTCGGCAGCGTTGGCGTAGGACAGCGGGACGACGGGGATGCGGGGCGCACCGGTGCTGTCGGGAGCGACACGGTGAGCCCCAGGTACGCTCGGCCTGCCTGGGGTCGTCGGGTCCCCCGTCCCGTTGAACACACTGCCACGCTGGATTCCGGTTGGCGGGCGCATGGGACCGGCGGGATAGACATCCCCCCGGACGTACCCGTCATCCTGTGGGTCGCTGTACATGAGGAGCGCCACCGCACCCTGCCGCTCGGCTTCGCGAGCCTTGATGCCTCGGAACGACCGCCCGTACCGCGCGATGGCGACCTTCCCGCGCACCGACACGCCTAACGAATCGAGCGTCGCGTAATCCTCGATCAACCCGTAGTTGACGTAGACGACTTCCGCGGTCACGTCCCCGCTACCGCCGTAGCCGTTGATCGGTGGCACTTCCGGTGCGGAGGAGCTCGAATCGCCGGCAACGGGTCCCTCTGCGAGCGAGAGCTCGCGTGGCTCGGGCGCCACGCGCCACACACGGATGCTCGTCGGATGCGGCATCCACACGTCGTACGCCCGGGTTTCGGTTTCGAGCCCCCACTCGCGCATGCGCTGAATGACGTAGTCGCGCGTGCGGGCCTGCGCCGGCGTGCCGGCGACGTGCGCCTCACGCGTCAGTGCCCGCGAGTGCGTCCGCGCACTCGCGGGCGTGAGCGACGCCATCGCGTTGAGCTCCACGCGGCGCTGTGTGGCGGCGTGGGGAGCACTGTACCCGGGGAGCGGAAGCTGCTGAGCGTCAGCGCCATCCCCCAATGCACTCGCGGCGAGCAACGCGAGGGCTCCGAGGGCTCGCCGCGCCGCCGCGCCGCCGCCCGCAGCAGACCGGGCATCTGGTCGTGCCGGATAGTCTGGCGCCAGCAGTATCGTGTGCGTTAGGCGGAGAAGATCGAGAAGCACAGGCCGGTCGTCGTTAGGGTCAGCGCATCCCGTCGTGCAGCGTGTCCAGGGCCCGCACGATCGCGTCCCGGAGCCGCGCATCCTGTTCGGCGGCCGTGCCGTGTTGCGGAATCGTACTGGCGAGCTCGGCGCACTGCCGGACCATCTCATCGTGTACGAACTGGGCCGGAGGATCACGTACCCCCAAAATCTGCAGTGCGCCGACGGCGAGCGCGCGCAGCTGTTCGCGGGTAGTGTCCGACAGGCCCTCGAGTGTGGGCGGCGCGATCCCATCGTCCTCCGCCGCGCCCGGAAGGTCGCGCCGCGGGGCGCTCCGCGCAGACGTCGCCGGGGCAAGGCGAACCGCGAACGCGCCGGGCGAATGCTCGCTGTGGGCGATGACCACGCCGCGCGTCGAAAGAAGATGCAGCAGCCTGCGCACGGCTTCACGAACGACCGGAACACGCCCGTAGCTCTGATTCCCACGGCCGGTGATCACGAGGACCTCGCGCGCGCCCTCGACCTGCTTGGCCCGTAGCCAACCCTCGGTTCGCTTCACCGCCTCCGCCGCTGACGGGAGGGACGCGCGGAGATTCAGCGTTCGCGCCGGTCCGAAGCGGATTTCGTCGAGTGCGTGCTGGAGCGGTCGCCGAGGCACGACGCTAGCGAAACGCCGATTTCAGGACGCGCCCGTCCACCGCCTCTGTCGGCGACACATTGAGCGCCACCGCGAGTGTCGGCGCCATGTCGACCACCCCCACGAGCTCGTCGAACTTCCCTGCCTTGAAGGGCGGTCCATAGAAGATGACGGGAACGCGTGCGTCGTAGTCGTATGGCGTGCCGTGGGTCGCAGGGCCCGGCGCCCAGTAGTGGTACGGCTTCAGGGTGACCACCACCTCGGCGGGAAGACCGGCGGGCAACGAGTGAATCCATCGCCGCGCGACGAGGTCACGAGTGGTGTCCGCCCGCGCGAG
>DASURJ010000751.1:0-3378 GCA_036280115.1 Gemmatimonadaceae bacterium | reverse complement strand
AGGTTCAGCGAATACTAACTACGAAGAATCCGCTCGGCGCCGGACGCGTTCGCACGGTTCGGCGTTCGCTCGGCCAGTCTGCCAGCGTTCGGTTCTGAGTGAACGCCCGATCCTCGAGGCCACGTCGACATGTCCGCGTTTCTGCTGGAGATCACCGTCATCCTCGTCCTGCTCGTCCTCAATGGCGTCTTCTCGATGTCCGAGATGGCGCTCGTCGCGGCACGCAAGCTCCGGCTGGAGCGCAGAGCGGAGGACGGGAACGCGGGGGCACGGGCGGCACTCTCGCTCGCGTCGAACCCGACCAACTTCCTGTCCACCGTCCAGATCGGCATCACGCTCGTTGGCGTCCTGGCCGGCGCGTTCGGGGGGGCCGGGATCGCGGAGCGTATCGCGGCCCGACTTGCGCTGATTCCCGCGCTGGCGGGGTACGCGGATGCGCTCGCGCTCGGCATCGTCGTGGCCATCATCACGTATCTCTCGCTCGTCATCGGGGAACTGGTCCCGAAGCAGATCGCGCTGAGCAATCCCGAACGTGTCGCGACGCTCATCGCTCGACCGATGCGGCTCGTGTCGCGCGTCGGCAGCCCGGTCGTCCGCGCGCTGACCGCGTCGACGAACTTCGTTCTTCGCGTATTCGGTATTCGCGGAACGGCCGATTCCAGGCTCACCGAGTACGATATCCGCGCGACGCTCGAGCAGGGCGCCGAGACCGGGGTTCTGGACGAGGCGGAGCACGACATCATCGAGAACACGTTTCGGCTCGGCGATCGTCAGGTGGGCTCCGTGATGACGCCACGCACGGATGTCTCGTGGATCGACGTGGATGCCGATCGCGCTGACGTGTTGAACCGCGTTGCGGTGGCGCGAGGGCGTCCGCTCGTCGTGTGCAGCGGTGACGTCGATCGCGTCGTCGGCATCGCGCGTGCCGAGCAATTGCTCGTGCGCAGTCTTGCCGGGGAGTCGTTCGACCTCCGCGCTTCGCTCGGCACGCCCTTGTTCGTGCCGGTGACGATGCCCGCGTTGCGGCTTCTGGAGCAGTTTCGGCGGACCGGCGAGCAGACCGCGATCGCGCTGGACGAGTACGGCGGCGTGCAGGGGGTCGCGACGGTGGACGACATCCTCGAGGCGCTCGTTGGCCCGCTGCCGGAGGCGGGTGATACCGAGCCGATGGAGATCATGCGCCAGAAGGACGGGAGCTGGCTGATCGACGGCGGCACCGCCATCGAGGACCTGGAGGCGGCACTCGATCTCGATCCGCTGCCGCTGAGCGACCGGCGGAACTATCACACGGTGGCCGGTCTGGTGACCACGAAGCTCGGTCGCATCGCATCGGTCGGTGACACCATTGAGATCGACGAGTGGCGGTACGAGGTAGTCCGGACCGACGGGCGCCGGATCCTCACTATTCGCGTTCACGCCGTGCCCGCACCGCGTGACGCGATGCCTAACGCTGATTCCTGAGGGCAGCTGTCATTCCGAGCTGCGCCCGGAATGACAGCGTTAGCGCACCTGTACGTCTCGGCCACCACATCCGGCCAGCAGTTGGCCCAGAAGATCGGCTTCGCGCTCACTGCGCGCCGCGACGGCCACCACGACCGCGTTCGCCGCTTCCGCCGCTCGCGCATGGCGCGCCTTCGGCTTTTGCCGGCGAAGAGCGCCGATCACGGCGCCAATCGTGGCGCCGGCAACGGTTCCAATGTTGGGACCCGCGAGTTGCACGAGCGCCAGGCCCCCGGGCGCGTCGATCCCCGGCCACGCGACCATCACGAGCGAGATCAGGACGCCGGCCGCGAAGCCGATCAAGGCGCCGCCACCCGCGTAGCTCCACGTCTCGCGTCCGAGCGCGCGCGGCGCCGCGTGCGGCGGCGCACTCGCGTAGTACCGCGCCGCGGCGTCGCGCGAGACCACGACCTCGATGAGGTCGCGTGGCGTCCCGGCGGTGTACAACGCGTCCATTGCGCGCTCGACCGTGACGGGGTCATCGAAGAGCGCGGTCACGTCGATCGGCTCTCGCAGCGCCTTGCCACTCGCGAGCCCCGTCGCGACGACCTCGCCGTGCGTCGCGGCGCGCTCCGCGTTAGGCGGCGTGGGCGCCGTCATGACGATCCTCCCGCGGGCCCGGCGGCCCGCAGCTCCGGCACCGTCCAGGGCGTCGTGCGCTGCGCACCGCCCCGAACCGACACCACGTCGTCCACGGAGATGGCGGCGGCGTCGTTGGCCTCGAGCTGACGCACGTAGGTCGCCACCGCCGCAATCTCCTCGTCCGCGAGGACATCCATCCACGCCGGCATGGCGCCGTTGTACGTCGCCCCCGCGACCTCGACCGGTCCCTGCAAGCCGTGCAGGAGGATCCGCACGAGAGTCTCGGGCGACCCCGTCACCCACTCGGAGCCGACCAGCGGAGGGAACGCGCCGGGCACGCCCTGGCCCGCGGCCTGATGACACACCTGACAGTTCTTCTCGTACACGGCCTTGCCCGCGACGATGGGATCGGACACGGCGCCCGCCTCGCGTCCCGCCGCCGCCGCGGCGATCCCCGGCTGCCGGCTCGCGAACGCCGTGTGCGTCTCGGTCCCGAACTCGCCGCCGAACCGGCCGAGGTACCATCCGCCCCAGAAGAGCGAGAGCGCGATCACGGCGGTGAAGAACCACGGGACCGGTTCACGTCCCTCGATGGGATCGTGGGGCTCGCGCTGGATGGTGCGATGGATCCGTTCGACGTCGGGTTGGAGGTCGAGCCCGCCGGCCTCGGGGACCCCGCCGTCGCCCACCGGCCGCGGCAGGGGGCGACCCTCGTCAGGCACGCCTGCCCGAGGCCCCTGGCGGTCAGCGGGTTCCATTTCGCCCTTCCGACGCCATGCGCATGCCCGCCGCCGAATCGGACACCGGGTACTGGCGCTTGAGCGAGATGAGATAGTCGACGAGCGCGATCGCCTCGGGCTTGGCGACGACCGTCACCCCTTGTGGCGCGCGCGGGCCGGGAATCCTGACGACCCTGTCTTCCGGACGCACCTCGTTAGGCCGCTTCTCCTCGAACAGGAACGGGAACGCCGGCATGAGCGACCAGTCCACGACCGAGCGCGGGTCGTAGAGGTGAATGAGCTGCCAGTCCGGGTCCGGAAGCCGCTGCCCCACGTTGATGAGATCGGGCCCGGTTCGCATGGTCCCGAGCAGATGCGGGCGGTCGTACGCGTAATCGGCGGGAACGGTCGCGCGGCTCCCCCAGCCGCGATCCACGTCCGTCGTGAAGGCGGGGTCGCGGACCTGTTGCGAATGACAGTACACGCACCCGTTCGCGATGTAGACGCCACGTCCCACGAGCTGCCGCTGGGTGTACGGCTGGAGCTGCGCCGGCGGCGGGGCGTTGTACAACAACGC
>DASURJ010000750.1:0-13432 GCA_036280115.1 Gemmatimonadaceae bacterium | reverse complement strand
ACAGAGCGGCCGGGAGCGCGTTCACCGCATTGATGGTACGGTATGTCGTGACGGCGTGGTCGAGCGCACGGCGTGCCGCTTCCCGATCGCGATGCAGCAGCAACCGACCTCGCACGAGATCGACGTCCGCCGCGACCCGCGGGCCCATCGTACCCGATGCCCGAGCCGCGGCGGCTGCAGCTGAGTCGAGCTCCGAGAAGGCTTGAATCGTGTCGCCAGCGGCGGCCAGGTCGGCACCGCGCGTCCGCCGCACGTATGCGATCGTGGTCGGAACCCGCAACTCTTCGACGACAGTCAATACCTCCGACAAAACGTCGAGAGTTGCCAGCCGAAGGCGCGATTCGCGGGCATGTGAAGCAACCCCCATGAGGAGATTGCTCAGGTAGCGAGAGCGACGGAACGGCGCGAGGCCGCGGAGCCCTGTGTATGCTTCACGTTCGCTGGCGGCGGTCTGACCGGCCAGGGCGTAGCCCTCGGCCAGCAGGAAGGATACGGCGGCCTCGTTCATCGCATCGCCCGCGACAACGAACAGCGACCGTGCCTCCTCGTACAAGCGATTGGCATACTCGTAATTGCCTTGTCGCAGCTGAATCACACCGCGCACCCACGTCGCCTTCCCGACGAGGGCGGGCTCGTGACGAGTCGCCTCACGAATCGTTCGCTGCAACCGTGCGTCGGACACGGCGAACTTTGCTTGATTGGCTTCACACGCTGCGCGGTAGAACGCGGCCCACCGGGCCGCCGGAGACCCGACCTCCCGAAGCGAACGCTCGGCAGATGCGAGCACCGACTCTCCGGCCTCGTACGATCCACGGTCGTGGAGTGCGATGCCGTCGGCGAGATCGACCAGCCCGCGCGCCACGCGTGGGTCCACGGTTGCACGGCTGGCCTGAGCACGGAGCCATGTAACCGTCATCAGAGCGCTCCTGTCTCGCACTCCGCCTAACGAATCCGTGAGCGCGACAGCCTGGCCGAGGAGACCGGCCGCACGGGAGCGATCACCGGACTCGATCGCGGCTCCCCATTGCCCCAGAAGCATGAAGGTCCGATCGCGTGCGCGCTGTGCGAAGAACCGGCTCGCGAGGGAATCCTCCAGGTGCGACAAGGCACGCCGATGTGCCTGCGCTTCTGCCTTCCATGATTCGTCATGATCCGCGGTCGCGTACCTCGACCAGGCAGCGGCTGCACTCTTCGTGAGGAAGAGCCGTTGAAGGATCAGCGCGCGATTGAAGAGTGCTGGCACGTATGCCGAGTCCTGGCCAAGGGCGGCATCCACGGCGTCCAGCGCGCGAAGCATTGGCAGGAGCGCCTGATCACGCTCGCCGACGGCCAAGTAGCTCACGGCCAGATCGTTCAAGAGCGCCCTGTTGGTAGAATCACGGACGCGGGCCTGTTCGAAAACCGTGACCGCGCGATCCAGCGCGGCACGCGAATCCTCGGCCAACCGCAGATCGATCAGACCACTCGCATAGAGCGTGGACGAGGATGAGTCGTCCAGTACCGCTCGCTGGATCGCTGCCGCAGCGCGCGCGTATGCGACAGACTGCGGGTCCCCGAGCGCCATGCGGGTGCCGCATCTCGGACCGGGAATGAGGCCGCCAGCCGGCTGGCCGCTGCATGGTCGCCAATGCTGCGCAGCGAGGCGGCCAGTAGTAAAGCGGTCGCCGAGTACCACGTCACGGGCACGCGACACGGGCGGGCGCAGAAACGCGACCGAGTCGCACGCGGTCGCAAATGCGGCGCACGCGCACAGAAGCCATAGGCGAGCCAGCCAGGGTAAGGCGGTCAGGCGCACGCGGTTCTACCGCCGGGTCAGGGGCGGACGACAGCTTCGGTTTGGGCGCCAAACTATGGGTACATCGCGGCCGCGGCAATGAAGACTGCCTCGCTCCATGCCACCCCACGCCGCTCAAACCAGCGCCGCGAGCCGCCTCGCCAACTCCTCCCTCACCTCTGCCGGCTCGAGGACTTCCGCGTCCGGCCCGTACTGCAGCACGTGCCGCACCCCCCACTGCACGTCCGCGAGCGGATGCTCCATGGTGAGCGACCCGTCCCCATCCACCTCCACCCCCTCGCGCTCCGCGATCCACCGCGCGATCCTCGCCGAATACCGCACCCGCATCCGCGCCGGCTCCCCCACCCGCAGCACCTTGCGGTCATTCAGGTGCTCATCCACCGAGAACGTCGCAGGGATCTCGTAGCGCTCCTCCAACAGCTCCACGCGCTCCATCCGGTCCAGCCGGAACGACCGGATCCCCTCCGCTACCTCGCACCACGAGAGCACGTACCAGGACCCCGACGCCACCACGAGCGAGTAGGGCTGCACCGTTCGCTCCGACGCTTCCGTCTTCGCCCCACCTCGATACGTGAGACGCACTTTCCGCCGCGACGCCATCGCCGTCTGAATGACCGCGAGCGCGTCCGCGTTACCGGGACTCGGCAACGACGCCACCCGCTGCGCCGTCGCCGCGGCGTCGAGCGGGACCTGCACCATGTCGGACGGGACGTGGACCAGCACCGTGCGAAGACGCTCGAGCGCCCGGTTCACCGCCATGCGCTCGTCAGGCGGACGCTCCGAGCGCAACATCGCGAGCCCGAGCTCCAGCGCACCAAGCTCCGACGACGTGAGGCGCATGGGGCGGCGGAACGGCGTGCTCACGAGCGACACCTCGTCGCCCGTGAAGTAGATGTTCACGCCCGGCACGAACCCGCCCGGCTCGTCCTCCCGGGCCACCAGCGTCTGGATGTCGCGCACGACCGTCTCGCGATCGCTCCCGACAGCACGAGCGAGGTCCTCCACCGTATGGTCCTCGCCATCCGCGAGCTGCGGGATGAGCAGGAGCATTCGCCGAAGGCGTGCGGCCGCAGTCTCGCTCATGGGGTCGAGGCCTCCCTGCCGCCCTCATCATCGTCAGGCAGATTTGCATAACGCCGGAGCGTCTGCGCTGCGACACGTTCGTACTCCGCGCGAAGATCCGGCGGCTCGACGGGGCGCGCATCCCCGCCGAATGACAGGAGCCACCGGGCGAACGCGTCCAGCCGCCGCACGGTAAAGCGGCGGCGCGTCTCGCTACCTCCAATCGCTTGCCCAAGCGCCAGTGCGGCCTTCGTCGCGCCCGTCGTGGCGGTGAACTCGACGATCACCGCCATCGCATCGCCATCCCCGATCTCCCACGGCTCCCGCGCCTGCGCGTGGTCGCGGAGCGCGAACGTCGGCGGAATCTCGTAATCGGCCGACTGTGCCGTCTTCGTGTTGACCTGAACGCGCGTGATCCGGCTCAGCCGGAAGTTGCGTATCCCGTCCTTCGCGACGTCGCGCCCGGCGAGATACCAGTGGGAGCTGACGAAGAACAGCCCGTACGGCTCGACACTCCGGCGAGCGCGCTCGCCACGCTCCATGGTGTAGTAGTCGAAGGACACCACCTTCCGTCGCGCGAGCGCGTCGCTCAAACGCTCGAATACGCCGACATCAGGCGGTCGCCGCGGTGCCAGGACGTGAAGCTCCGACACCACGCCCGCGGCCAGCGTGTCAGTCTCTACCGCCACGCCTAACGGGAGGTCGAGCGCCAGCTTCCGCATGGCCGCCTCCGCCTCGTCCGCGAGAACCGGATCGCCCAGCGCGCGAACGCGGGTGGCCGCCTGCGTGATCGCATCGATCTCGTCGGGCTCGAACGCGAGCGTCTCGAGCGAGCGGTAGCCGTCGTGCGACTTCACGACGGCTGCGTGCGCCGCACGCTCGTGGCCAGCCACCATGAGAAACGGCAGGTAGAACCCCTTCCGCTCGATGCGATAGCCGAGTGGCTCGCCCTGGCCATCCCGGACGGTGTCGATCGGCACGCCGAAGCGTCGCAGCTCGTCCTTGTCGCGCTCGAACGTCCGCAGCACACTCTCGCGCTGGCCATGGGCGAGATCGTAGCCGGGCACGTCCTTCGCCAGCTCCTCGAACGTGGCGTGCCGGTGACGAATGAGCAGCGCGGCCAGAAGGTCGACCCACCGCTGCAGCTTCTGCTCGCTCTTCGTCAGTTGACGAAGATCGAGCGCGGGTTCGGGCTCATCGTCGTCGAACAGGATATCGGTCTGGGCCATGGTCAGCGGTGCTCAATGCCTTATGACGGTGAGCTCAATCCTCGAAACGCTTCCCGACCTCGCAGTAGCCGCGCTTCCGATACCCGCACCCACGACACTTCTCGCCCGGTTCCGTATCCCACGCCGAACGCGCGATCCTCGACAACGCGTCCGCCGCCCGTTCCTCCGCCGCCTCGAGGCGCTCGGCATCCACCGGCAGCGATACCGGTTGCGCCTTGTTCAGGAAGTACAGCGTCCCCTCGTCAGGCTCGATCAGGCCAGCACGCTTCGCCGCCAGCGCGTAGAGCTCGATCTGCGGTCGATAGAGCTCCGTCAGCACCGCAAGTCGGCCCGGACCGGCGAGGTCGTTCGACTTGTAGTCGACCACGACCCCGCGCCCCTCGGTGTCCTCGAAGACGAGATCGATCACACCCTGCACCGTCGTCCCGCCAAGGTCCAGGAAGAACCCGTACTCGCGCTCGATCCTCGCCGCGGATCGCACGCGGTGGATCAAAGGATCGGCCAGGACGTTCTGCAGGAGCGCCCTGATCTTCAGGAGCTCGTCAGGCGATACATCGTCGACCTGGCTCACGAGCCGCGTCACCTCCGTGTCCGGCGGCGCCGAGAAGTCAGCTCGCTCGAGCAGCTCGTGGACGCGCGTGCCACGCTGAAGCGCAGTCAGACGCCGCTCCCCGGTCGATCCTGCTTTCGCGAGACCGCGTGGATTTTCGTCCACCTGCAGGACCAGATCGAAGTAGTAAACGAGCGGACAGCGGAAGAAATACGCGAGCTGCGTCACCGTCGCGACGGCGAGCGCCCGATTCGATTCGTCCCGTGCCGCACGCGACGCCACACGGCTCACGATGGTCTCGACCGCGTCACCGGAGCCGTTAGGCAGTGGCCACTCGACCGGCCGTCCCTCGCGAATGGCCTGACGGGCAGCCTGGAGCGCGGCGTCGAGCTCGCGGGCGACCGAGTTGCGCATGCGCGCGATACGATCGGGTGGGTAGCACTCGACCCGCAGGGTGCTCGCGCCCAAGTGCTGGATCCTCGCCTCCTCGAGCGACTCTTCGACGCCAAGCGCCGCGGCCAGCCACCTGACCGGCTTTTCGAGCCGGTTCGGCTCGTACCGCGGCTCCTGGTAGCGGTACGTGCTCGTCAGGATGAGTCGCTCGCGCGCCCGCGTCATCCCCACGTAGAAGAGACGCCGCCCCTCCGCCTCGTCGCGTACCTTCGCCGCGGCGATCAGTGCGGCATTCGCAGCCGAACGCAGAGGCTTCTCCTCATCGTCGCGCTTGATCTGAAGAATCAGCGCGCCTTCGGGCGCGTAGTAGCGCGACGTTACCTCGGTGCGCGCGTAGTCGGAGTCCAGTCCCGCGAGGATGACGACCGGCCACTCGAGCCCTTTCGCGCCATGAATGGTCGAGAGCACGACCGCATCGTCTCCAACACCACTGGCCGGCGCGTCCGTCTCGTTCCCGAGATATCGCTCGGCCAACGTGGCCCGGTGGAGGAAGCTGGTGAGTGACGCGCCGTCGAGCATCGCCGTCGCACGCGCGAACTCGATCAGCTTGTCGATGTTCGCGACGTGCGCGCGCCCGCGCGGGAGACAGAGGAGCGCGGCGCGATACGCGGTCACGTCGCACACGAGCTCGATGAGCCCGACGGGCGAAGTGAATGTCGCCTGACGTCGCAGTCGCCGAATCGTTCGGTACGCGGAGGGATCCGCGGTGGATCCCTCCGGCTGGATCTCGCGCAGCCCATACCACAGCGCTCGTCCGCCAGCGACTGTACGCAGACGCGCGAGATCGCGATCGCCCCACCCGAAGAGCGGTGACCGAAGTGCGGTCAGCAGGCTGACGTCGTCCAGCGGATTTTCGAGCACGCGAAGCGCCGCGAGGATGTCTCGCACCTCGCGCCCACTGAAGAACTCGCGTCCACCGTCCTTCACGAAGGGGATGCCGAGGTCCGCCAAGGCGCGCTCGAAGGCCGGGAACGGGTTGCGCGTGTTCGAGAGGATCGCGATGTCGCCGTACCGCGCGGCTCGATACGAGTCCGTCGCGCGATCGTAAACCACGAGCGGCTCCGTGCCGTCCACCGCGCCGCGAATCCACGCCGCAATGGCGACGCCTTCGCGCTCGCGCGTCTCGTCGACCGGCTCCCGTTTCTCCTTTCCGTTCTCGTCGATGATATCGGGTTGGTCGACGAACCACACGTCGACCTGCGGCTCGGCGCCACGAGCCTGGTAGTCGAACTTGGCGGAGAGCGGCTCGTACTCGATCTCGTCATCGGACCAGAACCGGCGGCCGAGCTCGTTGACGAAGTCAATGACCCCATCGCGCGACCGATAGTTGTCGGTGAGCGAGAGTGCGACGCCGTCATTCCGAGCGGAGCCGCGCAGCGGCGGAGTCGAGGAACGACAAAGGGACTGGAAGATCTCGACGTTCGCGCCCCGGAATCCGTAGATCGACTGCTTCACGTCTCCCACGGCGAACAGGCTCTGCCGGCCATCGCGCAGCCTGTCGATGAGACGCATCTGCACGTCGTTCGTGTCCTGCGCCTCGTCCAGGACGATGTGCTTGAAGCGGCGCGCGTAGTTCTCCCTCACCGTGGCATCGTCGAGTAGCTCGAGCGCTCGACGCTGCATGTCGGCGAAGTCGAGCAGGCCGTGCTGCCGCTTGAACTCCTCGTACTTCCGTGCCAGGTCGCGCGCGCGCTCATAGATACCGACCTTGAGCGGCGCGAAGATCTCGCGTTCCTGCTGCTCGATGGCCGCGAAATCGATCTCCGTGTATTCCTTGAAGATCGGCCTCACGGCCTGGAAGACCGCTCGGATCGCGTCGGCCTGTGTCTCGCCCTGGACCGAACCGGTGAAGCCAGTGCTGCCGACGAATCGCTGCGCCAGCTCCAGGTCCGGGGTCGCATCGCGACGAAGGCGCTCGACGACCGCGCACATCTGCGCGTGCAGCTTCGGGTTCCTCGCCCCGGTCACCACGGCGCTCAGTATCGTCGGCGCAACACTCAGGAGCTGCTCGCGCGCGACAGCCCATCGCGCATCCCAGTGCTCACGGATGCGCCGGATCGCGTTCTCGACATGCCCGTCGAGCGTGAGCCCTTCCTCGCGCTCGACAGCCGTCCCGAACTCGTCAGGCAGGAACGCGGCCTCCACAATGAGCTCGAACAGCCGCGGACGCATGGACTCGAAGCGCTTCGTGATCAGCCCCTCGGACTCCACGAACCACTCGTCCCTGTAGAGCAGCTCCAGGTACTCATCGAGAAAGACGTTGCGCGTCACCTCGTCCATCACGCGGAACGACGGGTCGAGCTTCGCCACGAGCGGGTGCTCTCGCAGGATCCGCGAGCAGAACCCGTGAATCGTCGAGATGTAGGCCGCCTCGGCCAGCCGGCGATTCGCCGTGTCGCCGCGCTCCTCGAAGCGCCTGACGATGCGCTCCTTCATCTCGGCCGCGGCCTTCTCGGTGAACGTGATGGCGAGGATCTCGAGCGGGGAGACGGCGTCGTTCTCCACGAGGTCGATGAACCGCTCCACGAGGACCGTGGTCTTCCCCGAACCAGCGCCGGCCGAGACCGTGACGAGGGGCGCGCGGGCGCGGACGGCCGCGAGTTGTTCCGGGGAGAGTGTCCGGCGGCTACCGGATTGCGGATCGTAGTCATTCCGAGCGGAGGCCCGAAGGGCCGCAGTCGAGGAATCGCCGTCGTCCCGGTAGAGGGGGCCCTCGGTGTGGACGGTCATGATTCCTCGACGTCGCGCGCGCTCTCTGCGCGCTCCGCTCGGAACGACAGGCTATCCCACCGATCGTACCGACAGATCGACTGCAGATCGCAGAAGCCGCAATTCCTGTCACGCGGCTCCGGACGCACGTCGAGCGTCACCAGACGATTCACGAGCTGCGCGATCAGCCGCGGCGTGTCACCAACGAAGTTGTTCCACTCGTCAGGCGACATGAGCTGAACCGGCCCTTCCTCCACGCCAGCGAACCGAGCTCGGAACTCCCCCCGGAGCACGCCACGCCGCACGCCATCACCGAACCCGTGGTACAGCGCGCCTACCGGCGTGATCCCCCAGAACCGCTCGAGCACGAGCAGATAGAGTCGGAGCTGGAGGTCGATGCCCTCGATCATCTCCTTCGCGTAGTACTTCGAGTGCCGTCCCGACTTGTAGTCCAGCACCACCCCGTAGCGCGTACCACCGATCGTCACGACGTCCACGCGGTCGAGCGATCCATGGAAGCTCACCGTGCGAGGACCGAGGTCCGTGTCGACCTCCATCTCGAACGCTTCCGGTCGCGACGCGGGATGGCGCGGCCCACGCTCGATCATCTTCTCGCCGAACGCGAGCTCCGCGTACTCCGGCTGCGCCACGCCGGCCACGCGCAGCAACGCCAGCTCCGTGCGGAGTAGTGCGTCGAGCCGTTCGAGATCCGACTTCGTTGCCTGTGCCGTTCGGTCCGAGCCGCGCTTTGCTGGAGACCACTCCGCAACGTGTGCGTCATACCACGTATGCAACTCCGGGAGTGCGGCCTCGCCGCGTGTCCAGCCAGCGAGGACGCTCGACCACTGAAACATGGCAGCGTGAATCAGTGTGCCCTTGGCCAGGCTGTCGTACTCCGGCGGGCGCAGCACGATGGGCGACAGCACTTTGCTCACGAAGTGCTCGTACGTGCAGTGGCCCAGCGCCTTGAGCTGCGACGCACTCAGCGTGAGCGTCAGGTGGGGTGCATCCGCCGGAAGCACGCCCTCGAGCTGCGGTCGCTGACTCACACGCCGCCCGTGGCGCACCGCCGAGACGTCCGCGTCCTGGCGAGCGAGCGCCTCGAGCGCGCGGAATGCCGCGGCCCGACGATCCGTCGCGTCGACCGTTCGCGGCAGATATTGCCAGACGTCGTGCGCGATCGCCGTCATGAGGTCCGCCCGCGTCGTCGTATCGTGGATGCGCGCGATCGCGGACGGCGTGCTCGCGCGCTCCACGGGTAGGCGGGCGCCAACCACTGCCTCGTAGTCATCCACGAAGAACGACCGCACGCTCGGTCGCCCGTCTGCGTCGGTCGTTGGGTACGACAGGTACAGGGCGTCAGTCGCAGATGCGATCGCGCGGAGAAAACACTCACGCTCACGGTCGACTGTGTCCGTCGACGTCGGGAGATCCCAGCCGAAGCGCTCGCGCAGTGCGATGCGAAGATCGTCATCGAGAAACGGATCCTGACGTGCCTGACGCGGGAACACTTTCTCGATGAGCCCGACGACGATGGTGACGCGCGTGGTGGCCTCGCAGCCAGGCCCCGTCCCTCGAACCTGTACCGCCTGCGCGGGTGTCCGCTCGACGGGGATGATCGTCTCGCGCAGCGCACGTTCGAGCATCGCGAGCCACGCCGTGGCGTACTCGAGGCCGCGCTTCCCCGCTCCGGAGCGATCGATGTCGAGCATCGTCGGCACGGCCGTCTCCAGCGCGTCGTCGATGGCCTCCCACGCGAGGTTGTCTTCACGTATCGCGATGTCGCCGTCATTCTGACCACGGCGACGTGCCACGACCGCGTTGTGCACCAACCGAAGCTCCTTCGCGAGCCGCCGGGTGACGCTCGCCGCCTGCTCGGGAGCCGACACCCCCGACACCACATCGAAGCCAGCGCGCGCCTCCGCGATCGCGCGCTTGAGCCGGTTGATGCGGTTCGTCGCGTGCTCGCCTAACGTATCGAGCGCGAGCGCATCCCAGCCGTCGAGCCCGAGGTATCCCTTGTTGATGATGCGCTGGTGGAGATGATCGCGATCGCCCGACCGGAGGTTGATGTGCGCCGAGCGGGCGACGGCGAGCGAGGTGTCGCGGGTCATGCGCTCCGGATGGATCGCGAGCTCCAGCAGCTGAAGCAGGACGGCACCGATTCCCGTATCGGCAACGGTCCGCCGAAGCGTGGCATCGACCGGGATACCCGCGGGCGTGAAGACCTCGCGGATCAACTGTCGATACCGGGCGGCGGCCCCGTGAACGACGATGGCGATATCGTTAGGCCGAACGCCCGCGTCGAGGTGGCGGCGCACGACGCGCGCGGCGAGGCGCACTTCACCCACGTCACCGTGCGCCTCGAGCAGCGTCGTTGGAACGACAGCGGACCGCGACTCCGCCGCGCGCACCGTGAACATCGAATCCAGCGCCGGCGTTCGCGGCTCGCAGACCGTCTCGTCCCACGCGAACGTCGATCGGAGCCAGGCGAGAGCGCGCGACGACGGTGCCTCGGGTAGCTGCCTGACGTACCCGTGCGCGAGGATCACGTCGCACGGGGCTCGGGTGACGAGCGCCTCGATCAGCTCGCGCTCGACCTTCGTCGCGAGCGGCAGGTCCTCGACGACGATCGCGTCGACGGCGGCCAGCACGGAATCCTGCTCGCGCAACAGGTCGCGGGCGTCCGCGAGGACCTGCGAGTCGGCGGATCCAAGTCGCCTGCGACGGCCTGACACGCCGTACCAGGCGCGGCTGAGAGCGCGCGCACCATCACCGACCGTGGCACCCTGCAGCGCCGCGGCGAGCTGTTCGGGCGTGGCCCCGTTCCGCTCGAGGAGATCGATCGTCGACGCCGCCCGCGCCGCGAGCCCCTGCACCGGCGTCGCGCCGCCAAACCGGTTCCCGGTCGCCGTACGCAGCTCACGCTCGGTGAGGAGGTCGGTGACGACGGAATCCAGGCGAGCCGGCGCGCTGCGGTGGGCTCTCCGAAAGAGCTCGCCAGGCAGCGAGCTCATCGTCTTCACCGTGAGGCCGAACACGGCCCCGCGCCGCGCGAGGAGGTCCACGACGGCGCGCCGCCGAGCGGCGCCGGATGCAACTATATAAAGGATGTCCCGCGCGCCAGCGTCGAGCCGCTCGCACAGCGCGTCGAGCGCGCGTGCGTGGTGATCGGCGTTGAGGGAGCCTGTGAAGGCGAGGCGACGCTGGGGCAATGACATCGAGCTGGCGGGTGCAACTACGGGGACGACGCGGGGTCTCGGCTACGGTAACACCGGCGACTGACACAAGCACGAGCTCGGCGTCTGCCCGCGCGCGACGGCCGCGGACTTCCCCTAACCGGTCCTTTTTCTTGCGGTTGCGAGGCTTATGGGAGCGATCACCAGTCGCGGTGATCGGGCCGGAGTGAACGTGATGGCTCCGTGATGACCGACCCTCGTTGATTTCGCGTCGCCGATTCGAGCTCCCCGCACCAACGCGCGAGCGGCCAACCGGCTGACCGATAGATCACGAGGACTCCGACAATGAATGCGATTCTGCTTTCCCTCAACCTCCGCGGGCGCCGACTCTCGTCGTTGGCGCTCCTGAGCGCCGCGGTACTCGCCGCCTGCGAGACCGACCGTCCTGTGGGCCCCGATCCCGCCGCCATCCCCACCGAGGCGTCGACGGCCAGGCTGGCCAGTAGGGGTTGGCTCTCGATCACGATCGTCGACCAGAACGGCGCCGCCCCGACCACCACGGGTGCACAGTTCACTGTCGCGATGTCGGGACAGGGAATGACGAAGTTCCTGGTGGACAACGGCTCCGGTGACGCCGACTCCACTCCCAACAAGCTCCAGATGATGCTGGCCGGCGGGTCGTATACCGTCTGCCAGACGGTTGCCCCCACCGACTACGTGCTTCCCGCGACCGCCTGCAAGAGCGTCATCGTTGGCGGCATCGTCCCGGCGACGCTGCAGTTCGTCGACCCGACGGTTGCGCGTGTGCGGTGGCGCGTCATCGACTTCCTCCAGCAGGAGGTCGGGGGCGCTGTGATCAAGGTGCACGACGGCATCACGTGGTCGACGATCGCCGACAACTCACCCCTCGACCTGGACCCGGCTCCAGGGAAGTTCGAGGTGAAGTCGCCCAACGGCAACTACTCCACCTGTGGACTCAATCCGCCGGCTGGCTGGCTCTTCACGTATTCGTCGTGCTTCGGCATCCCGACACCTCACGGCCAGACGACGGACTTCATGGGGTTCGGCGTGCAACCGGAGTACAGCGCGTACTGGTACGTCGCCAATCCGGATGGGTGGGGAGCCGGCCCGTCGGCGTACGAGATCAAGAACGCTGCCGGCACGTGGTCGGCGATCGTCGAGGATGACGGTCTGAACGACCGGTGGCAGGCGATGGGGAGCGTGTGGGTCATACTGCCTGGCGACGGCGACTACGAGGTTTGCCAGACGAAGGCCCCGCCGGGCACCGAGTTCCCGAAGCAGCCGTGCATTCAGTTCTCGATCAAGCACGGCGAGTTCAAGCTCGTCGGGTACTTCGTGAGCGAATGGCTCTGACCACACGGGCGACCTAGTAGACAGTCACAGGGGTTTCGATAGGCGTGCCGCTCACGGGGGACGGGCGGCGGGCGACGGGGGACGGGCGAACGGCGGGCAGTCATCCGTCGTGGGTGACTCGGTCGTCGGTGGCCAGCAACGCCACTGAGCACTGACGACTAATGAACTCACGACTGATGACTGCCCGACTGATAACTTCCCGACTGATGACTGCCTGACTGATGACGGCGACCGAAGCCCGGGCCGACGGCATCGCGGGCTCTCGCGGTCCAGCCGTCCACGGCACCCATCAAATCCACCGTGACGGAGTGCTGGTGGGAGGACGTCCGAAATCCGGATAGCGTGTCATTCCGAGCCGGGTACCCGCGAAGCGGGTGATGAGGAATCGCTGTCGTCCCGGCAGAGGGGCCCTCTACCTGCACCCCTGCGATTCCTCGACTCCGGACCTCACTGACATCTCGACCCGAAGCCTCACAGCCGGCTGCACGAGGACGTGAACGTCGCCTCCGTCCCGCGCCGCAGCGTGAGCGGTGTCTTCTTCAACCCGGTGTCGGGGTCATCGCTCTGCGAGATGGCCGATGCGCCGCGCCGCAAGTAGAGCGAGGCCTCGAACGCGAGCGAGTCGCCCCCGTCCCATCGGCCGTACAGGTGACTCGGGGCGAGACCATCCGTCTGGACGGTGTCCATGGGGCTCGTCGCGAGGTGGAAGCGCGTCGCCCGGTTGTCGTTAGGCTCCCCCGACGCCTCGAGGTGGCGCACCCGACCCGGCCCGTCACACACCCGCACCCGCCCCTCGAGCCAGGAGTGGCGGTGCGTGCGGATGATCGGCGTGTACCGGCGGTCACGGCCCAGCTCCACGAGCTCGATGTCCACCATCATGGCGAGCCGCTTGCCGCTGCCGGTCGTGAACGCGCCGACCCAGGTGCCGACGAGCGGAGGGTGGCCGGAGTTTGCGTAGCCCCATGGGAAGCGCCGCTTGTCGATCTCGACGGCAAGGTAGTGCGACCCGATGACGAGCGCGAAGAGGAACCCGAACGCGAGCAGGCTGGGCACGCAGCCGCGGCGCCGCGCAGGGCGCATC
>DASURJ010000749.1:0-23017 GCA_036280115.1 Gemmatimonadaceae bacterium | reverse complement strand
GCCTGGACGTAGTTCACCTTCACCAGCCGCGACCGGTAACTGACGTCGGTGAGCATGTTCAGGATCTCGTACGCGGCGTGCTCACGCACGGGATATTCCGCGTACTCCTTGTCATTGCGACGGCAATGTGTCCCGAGCTTGAGCCCTCCCTGCCCCGCGAACGGCGTGTGCTTGAGGCCCGAATCCGGGAAATGGAGCTTGATCGGCGGGAAGTTGCAGACGTCGTTGCGAAGGCGGAAATGCCCGCGCGGCGAGATCTCCATGGCGATCGTCACCGGATTCCCGGCGGTGTCGTTCACGACCATCGTCGCCGGGGTGCGCTTGACGTCCAGCGTATCGCGATCCTTGAACGCCTTCTTGTAATCGGACGTGAGCGTGAACTCGAGCGGTTCGTCGGACCCGAAGAGCCGCTCGGTGCGCCGTACCGCCGCAGCCACCTGCTGCGGCTCGACGGGCCGATTCGGGTCTTTCTGTTCCTTCTCCTTCTCCGCCGGCTGCTGGGCGGTGGCGACGGTCGCGGGGACCATCGGCGTGAGCAGGACCAACAGGGAGATGATCACCAGCGAGGTCGCGCGGTGCATGACACCCTCCGGGCGTAGCGTCGACTACTCTGACTCCTCTGACTACTCTGCGTACTCCGACTTCTCGGACTTCTCGGACCTTTCCGTTTCCTCGACTTCGACGATCTCGACACCGACGACGTACGGCGCCCCCTTCTCCCGCACGACCTCGGCGAGACTCTGACGGCTGTACCCCTTTCGCAATCGGATGTCGTACTCGACCGACGTTCCGATCTCGTTCGTACTCGAACCTCGGTATCGCCAGCGCTTCGCCTCCGTCTCGAGTACCGGGTCGATGGCGGCGCGGAGCTCGGTCGGGTCGCTCGTCAGGATGCGCATCATCGCGTCGAACCGGCTCCCGGGGCCCGCACTCTCCCCCGCCAACTCCGCGCGGCGGCGGCGAAGCCGATCCTCGAGCGCGTCGAGCTGCGCCGGCGCGAGCGCCTCCAGCACCTCGTGGTCGAGACGCGCCACGAACTGCGACGTTCGGTTCGCGATCGCTAAAGCTCGCTCGAGCTGGCGCTTCGCGCGCACGCCCTCCAATGCGGGCGGCAGCCGTGCGAAGTCACTGGTCCACAGGATCAGCACGGCCGCGTTGAACAGAATGGACAGCACGGCGGCGACCTCGAGCTGCACACCGCACGCGAGCCCGAGCGCCGTCGCGAGAAACACGAACGTCGCGTCCTTACTGTCCTCGAGGTTCGTGCGAAACCGAACGGCCGCCACGATCCCGGCGAGGCCGAACGCCAGCGCCAGACTGTTCTTCACCAGTACGACGACACCGGAAACCACCACCGGCAGGAGCACGAGCGCCTGCACGTCCGCAGCGCGGTACCCTTTGCGCTGGCGCGTGAACATGTAGACCCAGGCGACGGGCAACGCGAGCAGAAACGCGCTCGTGATCGCGATGACGACGAGGAGGATTGGCTGGAAGGGCGGCGCCCCGACCTGCGGCACAGGCATACCTGTGGCAACGTCGATCTGGGCACCGATGGTCGGGGTGAGCTGGAACGACATGAGCGACGAGAGGACGCCCATCACACGCGTCCGGGTGCCAGCCGGCATGGCCATCCAGACGACCGTGATGGCAGCCGCGAGGCCCACGTAGTACACGACCACGCGGGCGATCAGGTTGTTCGCGAAATCGCTCAGGCTGCTGCCACGTCCATTGTCGGACATCGATGCGCTCTTGGCGGCTCTGCGGATCTGCGGCTCGCGACGCCGGTGACGCCGCGAGCTCCGCGGGATGACTCACAGTCTTTCGCGCGTACGATCATAATGCCAAGCGGCGCGTTCGGCGACATTTGACTCGCGCTGCGTCGCGGTGATGCCAGAGTTTCGAGCGGATCCCGCAATCGTGGCGGCGTGCCGACGCTCCGGTCTGCTGCCGCCCTCCTTGCTGCCGCCCGCGATGCCGCATCGCTCGCGCCCGTCGCCGCCATGGTGGGGTGTGCCGGCGCGCCGGCCCCCCTCGACGCGGAGAGCCGCGTAGCCCTTGGAATCCCCGAGGATTGCCCGACGGCACTCGTCGCGCGTGGCCCCGGGACACTGCGCGCGCTCCTCGTCGAAACCACGGGAGGACGTCCCATTCGTGAGGTGCTGATGGCGCTCGCGTCGCGGATGTCCGCACGGGCGCCGCATCTCCTGTGGATCGTGTGCGCGTGCGACCGGACCGGGCGTCAGGTGGCGCTCGCTGCCTGGACGCCCCGGCGCAACAGCGCTCGCGTATCGGCGCTCGCGGTGGACCGGGACGCGATCGTGGACAGTGACGCCGAGACGCTGTGCGCGCTCGCGGCCGCGATGGAGCCGGTCGATGTGCTCACGCACGCGAAGTGGGTGGCGATTCTCGGGCGGGAAGCGGTCACGCGGCGGTTCTATCGTACCCTCGAGCGGTTGGTTGGCCAGCTCGCCGAGGGCGCCGGCGGGCGTGCGCCGGAAGCGAGCCGCCGTGAGATCGCGCTGCTGTACGCGTCGCGCCTGCTCTTCCTCTCCTTTCTGGAGGCGAAGGAATGGCTCGACGGGGACCGAGCCTTCCTCAGCCGCCGCTATGACGAGTGTTTGGCCGCGCGTGGCGGCTTCCAGCGGCGTGTGCTCCTGCCGCTCTTCTTCGGCACGCTCAATACCCCGGTTCGATCGCGAGCCGCCGCGGCGCGGGCGCTCGGGCGGATTCCATTCCTCAACGGCGGCTTGTTCGCGCGATCATCGGTGGAGCGCCTGTATGGCCGCGTGAGCTTCGGCGACGAGGATCTGGGCCGGTTCTTCTCCGAGCTCCTCACGCGGTACCGGTTCACCGCCCGCGAGGAGAGCTCCGACTGGACGGAAGCGGCGGTGGACCCGGAGATGCTCGGACGCGCGTTCGAGTCGCTGATGGCGGGGCGGGCGCGGCGCGAAACCGGTGCGTTTTTCACGCCGCACGAGCTCGTTGCGCGCGTGACCGACGACGCGATCAGCGGCCTGCTCGGCATCCCCGTCGTGGATCTGGCGCCTAACGATGGCGCCGCCCACGGCACGGGCTTCGCTGTCGCCGACAGGCTCACCATTCCGTCGGCCGACGCCGCGCGCGACCGCCTGGGCGCGCTCCGCTTCCTCGATCCGGCATGCGGGTCCGGGGCGTTCCTCGTTCACGCCCTCGAGCGCGTCTCCGACCTCATGCGCGCGCTCGGCGATCCGAGGCCGGTCACCGTGCTTCGCCGGGCTGTCCTCACGACCTCCATCTTCGGCGTCGACGTCAACCCGACGGCGGTGTGGCTCTGCCAGCTCCGCCTCTGGCTCTCGGTCGTCATCGACAGCCCGACGCGGGATCCCGACCGGGTCGCGGCACTCCCCAACCTCGATCGCCATATTCGCGTGGGCGATGCGCTCGCGGGACACGACGTCGGAGGCACCGGGATTCCGGCGCCTCGCGGCGTCGAGCGGCTGCGCCAGCGGTACGCGCGGTCCGTCGGCGTGCGAAAGCGCTCCCTCGCGCGCGCGCTCGACCGGGCGGAACGCCTTCAGGCAATCGCCTGCCTCGACAGGCGCATCGAGCTCATCACCGAGCGCCGGCGCGACATCCTGGTGGCCGCCCGGGGCAGAAACCTGTTTGGTGAACGGGGTGGCGTCGCCGCGTCCACTCGTGAGACTCTCGAGGACCTCCGCGCCGAGCTTCGTGCGGCGCGCGGGCGCCGGCGGGCGCTCGCCGCCGGCGCAGCGTTGCCGTTCGCGTTCGCGACGCACTTCGCCGACGTCATGACCGCCGGCTTCGACGTCGTGTTCGGCAACCCGCCGTGGGTGCGCGTGCATCGGATTCCGCCGGCGGCCCGCGCGACGTTGCGGCGCGACTACGTCTCGTACCGCGGCGCCGCCTGGCGCGACGGCGCGGCCGGCGCACGCGTCAGCGCGGGCTTCGCCGGACAGGTGGACCTGGCTGCGCTCTTCATCGAGCGGTCATTAGGCGTGGTGCGACCAGGGGGCGTCGTGGCGCTGCTCGTCCCGTCCAAGCTCTGGCGGTCGCTCGCCGGTGGTGGCGTGCGGCGGTTGCTCGCGAGCGAACACGGGCTGCTCCAACTCGAGGACTGGTCCGACGCGCCGTCCCTGTTCGATGCGGCCGTGTACCCGTCGCTGGTCGTGGCCCGGCGCGGCCCGTCGCCCTCACCGGAGCGAGAACCAGCGCTTCACGTAACCGTCCACGCCTCTCGCGTCGCGGCCGCGTGGCAGATGCAGTCGAGCGAGTTGGGTCTCGATCAAAGCCCCGGCGCGCCGTGGCTGTTGTTGCCGCCGCTGGCGCGGAGAGCTTTCGACGCCGTGCGCGCGGCCGGCACGCCGCTCGCCGCCACCGCATTCGGTGCGCCGTTGCTGGGGGTGAAGAGCGGCTGTAACGGCGCGTTCATCGTGAGCGTGACCGATCGCGGGCTCGTGTCCGACAACGGCACGATCGCGGACGTCGAGGACGAGTTGCTCCGCCCGCTCGTGCGCGGCGAACGAGTGGGCACGTGGCGGATCGACCCGAGGAACGAGCGCGTGATCTGGACGCACGACGCCGACGGTCGGCCGCTGCACCGGTTGCCTCCTCGCGCGGAGCGATGGTTCCGTCCGTGGCGACGCCGCCTCGTCGCGCGAGCGGACGCGCGCGACGCCGGTCGGTGGTGGACGCTCTTCCGGATCGAATCGGCCGGGTGCGATGTGCCTCGCGTCGTGTGGGCAGATTTTGGCCGCGCGCCGCGCGCCGCCGTGCTGGAGCCAGGCAACCCCACCGTCCCGCTCAACACGTGCTACGTCGCTCGTTGCCCCACGATGAGCGATGCACACGCGCTCGCCGCGGTGCTGAACTCGCCGCTCGCCGCCGCGTGGCTTGGAGTCATCGCCGAGCCCGCGCGCGGACGCTTCCGCCGCTACCTCGGCTGGACGATGTCGCTGCTACCCGTCCCGTCGGATTGGCCTCGCGCCCGCTCACTGCTCGCCCCCATCGGCGAGCGAGCAGCCGCGGGGGAGCCGCCCGGCGATCCCGAGCTCCTCGACGTGGTCACGTGCGCGTTCGGCCTCCGGCCGCGAACCGTACGCCCACTGCTCGACTGGTCCATCCGGTGAACGGCCCGGACGCCCGGGGCGCCGCTGCGGTCCGCGCGCGAATCGCCGCTGTATGGTTGGGTGAGCCGCGGCCATCGTCGCGCCTCGGCACCATCACCCTCCGCGACCATCAACGCGAAGCCGCCGCGCGGATTCGACGTGCCCTGGAGCACTTCGGCGGCGCACTGCTCGCGGACGACGTCGGGCTCGGGAAGACCTACACCGCGCTCGCGGCGACAGAATCGGCCGGACGCCTCCTGGTGGTCGCCCCTGCCGCGCTGCGCGACATGTGGCGCCGGGCCCTCGACGCGGCGCATCGCACGGCCGACTTCATGTCGTTCGAGTCTCTGAGTCGCGCGGCGATTCTGCCAACGCTGCGACGCGGCACACGGCGCCCCCCGCCCCCGTACGACGTCGTCGTGGTCGATGAAGCGCATCACGCGAGGAACCCCGCCACCCGGCGCTACGAGCGGCTGGCGGCAATCTGTGCCGGGCCGCGCGTGCTGCTCCTGTCCGCGACGCCGGTGCATAACGCGACCGAAGACCTCTACGCGCTGCTCGCCCTGTTTCTCGGTCACCGCGCCGCGCGCATGACGCCACGCGAGATCGGCGAGTGCGTCGTGCGTCGCACGCGTCGTGACGTTCCCTTGACCACGACGCCAGCGCGCGTGCCGCCAGTCTGGCTGCCGATTCGGTCCGGCTCGGATGCCAGCGCAATGCTGGACGCGCTACTCGCCATCCCGGCCGCGTGCCCACCACGCGACGGAAGCGACGCGAACGCGCTCGTCACGCTCGGTCTCGTGCGCGCCTGGAGCTCGTCCGACGCGGCCCTGCGTGCCGTGCTCCGCCGCCGTCTCGCCCGCGCCGAGAATCTCGGCGCGGCGCTCGCGGCGGGCCGGTATCCGAGTCGCGCGGAGCTTCGGGCGTGGGTCGTCGGCGAGGACGCGACCCAGCTGGCGTTCCCCGAGCTCGTCGTGCCCCAGGGCCGCGGCGTGAGCGGTCACGGGTTCCTCGCTGCCGTGAACGCGCACGCCGCCGGAGTGAGATCTGCGCTACGGCTGCTCGCCGCGGCACGCGGCGCATCCGACGACGCGCGCTGCGATCTTCTCCGATCGGTTCGTTCGCGCCATCCCGGACACCCGGTCGTCGTGTTCTCCCACTACGCGGAATCCGTGCACGCTGTCTTCAAGCGGATGGTTCGGGACGGGGGCGTTGGCGCGGTCACCGCGCGCGGCGCCATCGTGGCGGGCGGCCAGCTCTCTCGACACGAGGCCCTCGCCCGATTCGCCCCGACGGCACTCGGCGCTCGGCCGCCGCGCGATGCGGACGCAATCACGCTCCTGATCGCAACGGATCTCCTGAGCGAAGGGCTCAACCTGCAGGACGCGGGGGTCGTGGTTCATCTCGACCTGCCGTGGACACCTGCTCGACTCGCGCAACGAATGGGGCGAGTGTGGCGCATCGGATCTCGGCACGCCCACGTGTTCGAGTACGCCATTGCCCCGCCGGTTGCCGCCGAGCGGGTCGCCGGCGTCATCGCGCGACTCGAGCGAAAGGCATCCGATGCTCGGCGCGCTCTCGGCGATGCGATTACACCCCTGCTCGCGCACCACCCGCGCCAAGCGAACGGGAGGCCCACCGACCGGCGCAACTCGGGGGTTGACGACACACCGGGCGCCATCGAAGCGATCCGGCAAACCCTGGCGACATGGGTGCGCGAGCCCTGTGAGGTTCGGGCGCAGCGAGGCCCGCCGCATCTCGCACCTTCGCTCGGCCCGACCACGGCGATTGCCGCGGCTGTTTCCACGATTGACGGCTGGCTCGCGGTGATTGCCGTCGACCACGCAGTGACACTGGTGGCAAAGCGAGACGAGCGCGCGCCAACGAACGAGCCGAGGGAGGTTCTCGCGGTCGTTGCCGTGGCGGGAGGAGCCACATGCGCAGTACCGGCTCACCGCGTCCACGAGGCGATGCGCGAGGTGCGCGGATTCGCCGCATGCATGCGAGGCGCCCGCGATGCCGGCATCGACGCGAGCACGTCGCACGCCCACGCTCGGATCTCGAGGCGCGTCGGGCATTTCGTCGCGAGCGCGGCCCCGCATCGCCGCAGCGCCGTCTCGGCGCTCGCCGCGAATGCGAGAACTGCGATTGGCCGCGTGCACGGCGCGGGTATGGAGCGGCTACTTTCGGAGTTGGCGGCATCGGCGCCCGTGGACGGCCAAGCGACCGCGGCCGAAGCGTGGCTCGTGCGCGTGGCGGAGCTCGCCCGAGCCTCTCTGCGTCAGGCCGAGGATGCACAGGGCACCGCGGACGAACCGTTGGTTCCGGCACTCCTGCTCCTCGTTTCGCCGCCGAGCCACGGTGGCTGAACTACGGATTGGGCGGGAATCGGGCCGGCCTTTACCATTCGCGCGATGGAGACTCCCCGCCCCCGACACCCTTCCGTGGTGCTCTTCGACCTCGATGGCACGCTCATCGATACCATCGAGCTCATTCTCAGCTCGGCCCGCTACGCGTTTGAAGGGTGGCCGCGGGCACGTCCAACCGACGCCGATTGGGTCCGCGGGATCGGGACCCCGTTGGTGGAACAGCTGCGGCTCTATGCGGAGAGCGATCAGGAAGTGGAAGAGCTGCTCGAGCGATACCGCAACCATCAGCGCGAGCACCACGACCGGCTGACGCGGTGCTACGACGGCGTCCCAGCCGTGATCAATCGACTGTCGGCGGACGGATACCGGCTCGGAATCGTGACGAGCAAGGCGACGGCGATCGCCCACCGGAGCCTGGCTTTCGTGCAGCTTGCGCAGTGCTTCGACGCCGTGGTCGGGTACGAGGACACCGTGCGGCACAAACCGGGGCCGGAGCCAGTCCTCGAAGCCCTGCGACGGCTCGACGCGCGTCCCGAGCGGGCCGTGTTCGTCGGCGACTCGCCCCACGACATGCACGCCGGGCGCGCGGCTGGGGTCGTGACCATTGGCGCGACCTGGGGCGCCTTTGACCGTGAAACTCTCGCCGCCGCGGAGCCGAATCATCTGATTGAGTGCATGTCCGACTTGCCCGGCGTCCTGGACCGGGCGTACGGGACAGTGACGGGGCTCACCCCCCGGACGCGCTAACGCGCGCCTTCAAACCATTTTGCCCGTCTCGGTATCTCACTCGGCGACGCGACCGAGGACCGACCGGCGGATGATGGTGGCGACAGTCGACAACACGAGTCTGACCACCGGCCGATCGGACGCTGAGGACGTAGCGCTCGCCGCGAAGGGCGATCGCGTGGCGTTCGAACGCGTCTACCGCGCGCACGTCAACCGCGTGTTTGCGGTGTGCGCGCGCATGGTCGCCGACCGCACGTTGGCCGAGGAGCTGACTCAGGACGTCTTCGTCCGCGCGTGGTCGAAGTTGGAGCTGTATCGCGGCGAGAGCGCGTTCACGACCTGGCTCCACCGGCTGGCGGTGAACGTGGTGCTCAACGCTCGAAAGAGCGACGGCCGGAACCGGACCCGGTTCGGTTCCGAGCCCGACGAGGTGGATGCGCTCCCGCACGCACGGTCGAGTAGCTGGACCCCCGGGATGTCGCTGGACCTCGAGGCGGCAATCGCCGGTCTTCCGCCCGGGGCCAGGCAGGTGTTCGTGCTACACGATGTGGAGGGGTACAAGCACGAGGAAATCGCGGAGATGCTCGGCATCACCGCAGGCGGGAGCAAGGCGCAGCTGCACCGGGCGCGGTTGCTGTTGCGGGAGGCACTGAATCGATGACGACGGACGCGATGAACTGCGACGCTTTCGACGAACGGCTTTCGGAGTACCTGGAGGGCGAGGTCCCGCCGCGCGATCGGCGCGCGCTCGAGGCGCACGTCGCCTCGTGCCTGCGTTGCGCGGCGCTGGTCCGCGACCTCGAGGGCATTCGGGCTGCGGCGAGCATGCTCCCGGAGCTGACCCCCGCGCGGGATCTCTGGGACGGGATCGCCGAGCGGATCGACACGCCGGTGATGCCGCTCGTGCCGCGCTCACCGGTCGTCGTTCGTCCGTCCGCCAGTCGCCGCTCGTTCGATCGCCTGCGGCTCGCCGCGATCGCAGCGGGGCTCGTTGCGGTCACCGCCGGCATCACCTACACGCTCACCGTCGCGAGCTCGCGGTCCGGCGATCCATCGAGCCAGGTCGCGACCGTGGCACGTCCCGATTCCCAAGAGAGGTCCGACAGCGTCGAGGCATCGCGGGCCGTCGCGCCGACGACTCCGCGCGAGGTTGCAGCGGCTGATTCGGGACCGGAACCCGCGAGGCGCCAGGCGGAGCCGGTACAGGCTCCGACACAACTGGTTCGCAACGCCCCGGCGACCCCCTCACAATCGCGCGAGATCGACCGCCTTCGTGCAGTGTTCGCGCAGACCCGTCACCAACTCGATCCGCGCACCGCGGCGATCATCGAGGCGAACCTGAAGGTGATCGACGAGGCCATTGCCCAGAGCAAGGCGGCCCTGGAACAGGATCCTGCCAGCCGGTTCCTGACCGAGCAGCTGAACAGCGCGCTCGACAAGAAGCTCGAGCTTCTCCGTACCGCGGCGCGGCTGCCGCAACGGACTTCATGAACGCCATGCGCGCGCTCGTGATGCTCGGAGCCGTCGTCGCGCTTGGCCTCGTCGATGCTCACCTCGCGTTCGCGGAGCGCACCGGTAGCCGCGCGCGGCGGCAGGAGCGACAACAGGCGCAGTCGCGCGTCGACACGACGTTCGCGTTCAACCGCGACGGCGTCGTCGACCTGACCCAGACCGCGGGCGACATCATCGTCACCGCATCGGAGCAGGGTGAGGCGCGAGTGCGCGCGTACACCGAACGAGGACGTGTGCGCTGGGACTTCTCGGCGTCGCGCATCTCCATCGATGTGGAACCGGTTCGCGGGCGCGTCGGGGACTCGCGCATCGAGCTCTCGGTTCCGGCCGGCGTGCGCGTCGTCGCGCGGAGCCGCTCGGGCGACGTCAGCGTCCGCGGCACGCGCGGCGCCGTGGACGCACGATCCACCAGCGGCGACGTCATCGTCAGCGACGCGACCGACCGGGTCATACTCGAGTCGGTGTCCGGCGATGTGCGCGCGTCGCAGCTCGCCGGCGAGGTACGCGCCGAGTCGGTGAGTGGAACGATCGAGGCGCGCGACGTAACCGGGAACGTCCACGCCGAGACGACGAGTGGTGACGTGTCACTCACCGGTGTCGCGTCGAGCTCCGTGTACGTCGAGACCGTGTCCGGCGAGATCGAATACGAGGGCAACATCGACGCGAGCGGGCGGTACGACTTCCGGACCCACTCTGGTGACGTTCGTCTGGAGATCCCCGAGAGCTCGAGAGCGGCATTCAGCGTTCAGACGTACAGCGGAGCACTCGACACTGCGTTTCCACTGACCCTGCAGCCGGGGCAGCGTACCACCGGCCGACCGCGCCGCTTCGAGTTCACGTTAGGCGGGGGCGGTGCGCGCGTGACCGCCGAGTCGTTCAGCGGCGATATCGTGCTCACGCGCCGAACGCGCCCCGACCGATAGCCATCTCACTACGCCCACTGCACCTTCGGAGACCTACGCCATGCGACGCTTTGGGATCGCCGCTCTGGCCTTGACCGTAGCCACATCCGCCGCGCCCGCACAGCAGCGAGCGGGCGAGCGTGACTTCTCGTGGGACGGCCGCGTCCCGAGCGGGCGATGGCTCTACGTCCGCAACCTCAATGGCTCGATCCGGGTGGAACGGGCAACGGGTGACCGGGCCGAGGTAACCGCGGTGAAGCGGTGGCGCCGCGGCGACCCGGAGGACGTCCGCATCGAGGCACGCCGCCTCGGCGGTGATGACGGCGACGCCATCATCTGTGCGTTCTGGACCGAGAACGCGTCATGCGACGAGGACGGGTACCGCTCGCGCGGGAACGACAGACGGCGCGATCGCAACGACCATAACGACACGTCGGTCGAGTTCACCGTACGGCTCCCAGCCGGCGTCCGCCTCGGCGTGAGCACGGTGAACGGAAGCGTCCGTGTCGATGGCGCAACGAGCGAGGTCCAGGCGAGCACCGTGAACGGCCGCGTCTCGGCCATGTCATCGGGCGGCCCGGTGAACGCGTCGACGGTGAATGGCGACATCGACGTACGGATGCGCGAGCTCGGCACGGGTGACCTGGAGTACTCGACCGTGAACGGCTCGATCGAAATCGAGGTTCCGGCGAACCTCGATGCGGAGCTCGACATGCGTACGGTGAACGGGAGCCTGTCAGCCGATTTCCCCATCACCCTTCAGGGACGCGTGAATCCGCGGCGCATGCGCGCGACGATCGGCAAGGGTGGACGTCGCCTGCGGCTCGAGACCGTGAACGGCAGCGTGGAGATCCGAAAGGCTCCCTAGACTGCCGGGGCGTTCTACCGTCCTGCGCCCCGGGGAGTGGTTGGAGCCGGCACGGCGGGACGGCGGGCTGGGCCGCTGGGGGCCGGTGACTCCAGCCCTTGAGCAGTGGCCCCCAGCCCACCTGTGGTTCCGCCAGCCCGAGTAGCAGCAGCGGCCCCCAACCCCCCAAGCTGACGCTGCAGCGCCTGGCTGCGGGTGCGCTCTACCTGGCGTCCCGCTCCATCCCCGACTCGACCGCCAACCGCTCGATCTCGCGCGCGAGCTTCAGGTCGCTCGCCGTGATGCCACCGGCGTCGTGCGTGCTGAGCGTGAACGTCAGCCGCGTGTGCCGAATGTCAATGTCGGGGTGATGGTCCATCGACTCCGCGACGTCCGCGACTCTCGTGACAAATGTGATCCCGGCGGGGAACGTCACCGCGCGGAACGTCTTCGTCAGCGCGTTTCCGCGCCGCGCCCAGCCCGGGAGCCCGCCGAGCTCGCGCTGGATTCCAATGTCCGAGAGTCGTTCGGCCACAAGTCGAGTCGGGGCGACCCGCCCATCGCGCAGCCGACGCTGGGCAGGCGTGAGAGGCATCGATCGAGGTCCTGACAGCGCGACCGAGATGTCGCGCGCGCGGCGACCAGCATAACTCAAATGGTTCCTTGCGACAACGGACAAGCGAGCTCCGCCGCTGTACGGTCCGGTCGTTGCCTGTCTCGAGGGTGTCGAGTCTGCCACGGGCACCCGGGGTGACGACATGGGTAAACCGAGTCAGGGGCATCGTTCGGGCCGCGCCCCTCGGCCAATTCACTCACGAGAACAGCGGAGCACTTCAATGACCCTATACGTACGCTCGAGAAACCTCGCGCTCCTGGTCGCCGCGACGTCGCTCGCGACGACGGCCTGCGCGTCGCTCAACAACAAGGAGAAGGGCGGGATCATCGGCGCGACCGGCGGCGCCGTCATCGGCGGTGCCATCGGGAAGGCCAACGGGTCCACTGCCAAGGGCGCCATCCTCGGAGCGGCGATCGGCGGCGCTGCGGGGATGATCATCGGCCACCAGATGGACAAGCAGGCGGCCGAGCTCAAGCAGAACATCCCCGGCGCGGTCGTCGAGCGCGTGGGGGAGGGCATTCAGGTCACATTCGCGTCCGGACTGCTCTTCGACTTCGACTCCGACGTCGTGCGTCCCGAGGCGCGCGAGAACCTGCGCAATCTCGCGGCGAGCCTGGACAAGTACCCCGGCTCGGAGCTCCTCATCGTCGGCCACACCGACAGCGTGGGCACGGACGCGTACAACCTCGGCCTCTCCGAGCGTCGTGCGGAAGCGGCGGCGACGTATCTGGCAGCCGAGGGCGTGAGCCGCTCGCGCATCGCGGCGCGCGGGCTCGGCGAGACCGAACCGGTTCAGCCTAACGACACCGAGGCCGGGCGAAGCAGGAACCGGCGTGTCGAGGTCGCCATCTACGCCGGGGAGGCGCTCCAGGCCCAGGCGAAGCGTCAGGCGGGAAGCTAGCGCCCGGAGGGCGTCCGGCTTTGCCGGCTCAGCGCGCTGCCGTACGTGCGGTAGAGGGCGAGGATACTCGTCGCTGCACGCACGTACGCGGCGCGCGTGAGCTTGGACCCGGCTACGTCACGCCACTCGTCCAGCGGCAGCTCATACAGCCGAGCGGCGACGCCGGCGGTTCCGGTGGGGCTCGTCGCAATCATGCGCGCGAGAATCTCCACGTCGAACAGCCAGGACGTGACGAACCGGTCCGCGAGAATCGTTCGCAGGGCGTCATTGGCGCGGAATACCTTGGCGCCGCACTGTGTGTCGTACACGGCCAATCTGAGTAGCACCGACACCAGCGTCGCGAACACGCGACCGAGGTAGTGGCGCCATGCGTACCGCTCGACGAGCCGCCCGAGCAGCTTGACGCGGGACCCGAGCACGGCATCGACGTCGGGCCGGTCATCGAGGAGCTCGAGGAAGCGCGGCAGCGCAGCGAGCGGTGTAGCGAGGTCGGCATCCCAGAATCCAACGAAATCCGCGTCCGAGTCGAGCGCTTCCAGCATCCCCGCGCGCACCGCCTCCGCCTTGCCCTGGTTCCGCGGGAGATCGAGCACGCGAACCGTATCCGGTGACGCGCACCGCAATTGCTCGAGTACCGCCAGCGTGTCATCGGTGCTCCCGTCGTTGACGAACAGGAACTCCACCCAGTGCCCGTTCGCGCGAAACGACGCGAACGCTCGAGCGTCGAGCCGCTGCGCCTCGTTATAGCACGGGACGACGATGATTGTGCGGGGCACGCGCGAGTCGGGACGGGCTGGAGACACGAGAAGCTAGAACGCGTGGCGCGTCCGGTAAGCGGTTCCCCACCTGGCACCGGACGAGCGCTTCGAGGTAGAGTCGCGAGCCGCCCGAAAGGCAACGCGGCTTGCTCTTTCGGGTAATGTTCGGTTTATTTCGGCGTGACGTCACGCCAGCGATCCCGGCGAACTGAGGTCCAGCAGCCGTTGTTGCTCGAAGATACGACGCGGCAATCGGTTGTGCTGCCGACTATAGGCGAGCAGAAGGACATTCGCTACCACGCGTCGCGCGCGCGAGGGCTGCTCAACGGACCGGCGGCCACCGGAATGGGCTACTGGTCGATCAACCCGTATGTGGGGTGTTCGTTCGGCTGCACGTATTGCTATGCGCGGTACGCCCACCGGTACGCGGTGGACCGAGCGCTGAGCGGCACGCGGTCCGAAGACGGGCTCCGGCGAGACCTGCTGGAGATGCCGCCGTGGTTGGCGTTCGAGCGCCACGTGCTGGTCAAGGAAAACGCCCCGACCCTCCTCCGAAGTGAGTTGCGGCCGGGTGGTGCTCGCCTCGCCGCACTCGTCGGGGGCGAAGTCGTCGTGGTCGGAACCGCCACGGACCCGTATCAGCCGGCAGAGCGGCGTTTTCGAGTAACGCGCGGCGTGCTCGAGTCACTCGCAGAACACGCGGATCTGTCGATCGTCGTCATTACGAAGAGTCCGCTCATCACGCGGGACGTCGACGTCCTGCAGCGTCTCGCAGCACGATCCGAGCTCACGATCCACGTCTCCCTGATCACGCTGCGTCGGGACCTTGCCCGGCTCGTCGAGCCTCGCGCACCGACCCCCGAGGCGCGGCTCCGCGCCGTTGCGCGGCTCCGGCAACACGGGATCGACGTCGGCATCAACGTCATGCCCGTGCTTCCGGGAATTACCGACAATCCCGATGACCTGACGGCGCTCGTGCGCGCGGTCGCGTCGGCCGGCGCGACGCACGTGAACGCGTGCGCGCTCCGGCTTCGGAGCACAGCGCGGGCGCGATACCTCCCCTTCATCGCCGAGCATTTCCCGCACCTCGCGGACCGATACGCCGCGTCCTACGCGAACGGTCATCAGCTCGGGCAACACTACCGAGACGGGTTGCGACGCTTCTTCCAGGCGCTGTGTGATCGCGAGCGCATTCACTTCGGTTACCCGGGCGATGATGACGAATCGCCGGTGAGCCCCAGCCCGGCCCTGCAACGCGACCTGTTCGGAGACAGTCATGAGGCCGAGGCCCGCCGCCCGTAGCGGCCGGTCACACGACTGTCAGCCCCCGTCCGTCAGCGCTAGGTTCCCGGTCATGACTACGTCAGCCATTCGCGATCAGCTTCGCGCCCTGTCGTTCCTGGATGGGCTCACCGATTCGGCGTACCATCAGCTCGCCAAGCTGGTCGTTCCCGTTCGATACGAGGCGGATCAGGTGCTGTTCGAGGAGGGAGCGCAGCGGGCGTTCCTCGCCATGCTCATCAACGGCGCCGTGGCGATCGAAAAGCAGCATCAGGGCCGCCCGATTCGCCTCGCGACGTTCGGCGTCGGAGAGGCAGTCGGCGAGGGGCTCCTCCTCGACGACTCGAAGCACGGAACGAGCGCGCGGGCTCTTCAGCCCACCGACGCGCTCGTTCTTCGCGCCGAGAAAGTTCGCGACATGTTGCGTGAGTACCCGCAGCTCTACGCCGCGCTCGTCGGACGAGCGGCGCGCGCCATCTCGCAGCGTCTCGCGGCCACCGACGCCACCATCGTCGGACGGGCGCGCACGCTGGGGTTCGGCGGTCGGCAGATTCGGCTCGAGCGCGACCTCCTTGGTGAACGCGAGGTGCCTGACGAGGCGCTCTACGGCGTCCAGACGCTGCGCGCGCTCGAGAACTTCCCGATCACCGGCATCGCGCTGCGCGAGTTCCCGTCGCTGATCGAGGGGCTCGCGTCGGTGAAGGAAGCTGCGGCACTCGCCAACGCGGAGCTCGGGCTGCTCGCGCCGGACGTTGCCGATGCGATCGTGCGCGCCGCGCGGGAGATACGCATGGGTCGCCACCACGAACAGTTCGTGGTGGACATGATCCAGGGCGGCGCCGGCACGTCCACGAACATGAACGCGAACGAAGTCATCGCGAATCGCGCGCTCGAGCTGCTCGGACGGCCTCGTGGCGACTACGGCGTCATCAGTCCGAACACGCACGTCAACCTCAGTCAGTCCACGAACGACGTCTACCCGACCGCGGTGAAGCTCGCGCTGCACAGCGGAATCGAGGCGCTGCGCGTCGCCATGCGTGAGCTCGCCGACGCGTTTCTCGTGAAAGGCGAGGAGTTCTCTCCATTCCTGAAGATGGGTCGCACCCAGCTGCAGGACGCCGTACCGATGACGCTCGGCCAGGAGTTCGCGGCGTTTGCGCACACGATTCTCGAGGACGTCGACCGGCTCGGCGAAGCGCAGGCGCTCATCCGCGAGATCAACATGGGCGCGACGGCCATCGGGACGCGCATCAACGCTCCGGCCGGTTATGCCGAGGCGATCCGGAGTCATCTCTCGGACGTGACCGGGCTCGAGCTGATTACCGCGCCCGACCTCGTCGAAGCGACTGCGGATACGGGGGCGTTCGTTCAGCTGTCAGGCGTGCTCAAGCGATGTGCGGTGAAGGTGTCGAAGATCTGCAACGACCTTCGCCTTTTGAGCTCGGGCCCGCGTGCCGGGTTAGGAGAAATCAATCTGCCGGCAATGCAGCCCGGGTCATCGATCATGCCGGGCAAGGTGAATCCGGTGATCCCCGAGGTGGTGAATCAGGTCTGCTTCGATGTGATCGGGGGCGATGTGACGGTGACGCTCGCGGCAGAGGCCGGGCAGCTACAGCTCAACGTGTTCGAGCCGATCATCGCATTCCGATTGCTGCACGCGCTCGACTCGATGAAGCGGGCGTTCGTCGTCCTGCGCACGCGATGCGTGGAAGGGATCACGCCAAACCCCGATCGCATGCGCTGGTTCGTCGAGAACTCGATCGGGATCGTGACGGCGCTCGTGCCCGTGCTGGGCTACGAGGTCGCCACGGAGATCGCGAAGGAGGCGCTGGCGACCGGGCGCGGCGTGTATGACCTCGTGATGGAGAAGGGCCTCATGACGCGTGAGGCGTTGAACGAGGTGCTGGACCCGCGCGGCATGGTCGGCGTCGACGCTCGCACGGCGGCGGATGCCACGACGACGTAAGCGCCTCGATGCCGCGTCGTTCGACTTGCCGGCTGATGAGCTGCGACGGGGCACCTACACACACGCGAGCGCGCTCTGGGCACGCGACGTTCTCGTAGCGGACGGGCGGTCGCCGGTCGTGACGGTGCAGTTCTCGAGCGAGCAGTCCGGTTTGCTCGGCGGCATCGATGAGGCGATCGCGGCGCTCAGAGTGGCCGCGGAAGATTGGTCGCAGCTAACGGTGCATGCGCTGTACGACGGCGACCGCATCGACGCGGACGAGACGGTGATGAGCGTCGAAGGGCGGTACGAGCAGTTCGCGCATCTCGCGCCGCTGTGCATCGGCGTGCTCTCGCGCCGAACACGTGTCTCGACGAGCGCGCGTGCGCTCGTCGAGGCGGCTCGGCCGAAGCCGGTGATGACGCTCCCGGCGCGCAACGATCACTGGCTGCTCCATCGCGGCGACGCACTCGCGGCGCAGATCGGCGGCACGATGCAGTTGACGGGCGCCGCGCAGACGTCGCGCACGCAACCGCCCCTGTTGCTCGTGCCGCACGCGCTGGTCGCGTCGTACGGGGGAGACACGGTGGCGGCCGTTCGCGCGGCCCTCGCGCGGACGCCGGAGCGCGTTCTGTTGGTCGTGCCCGTGGATTACGACAACGATTGCGTGGCGACGTCGCTCGCCGTGGCGCGCTCGCAGGAAGCGCGCGTGTGGGGCGTGCAGCTCGCGACGTCGGACCATCTGGTCGATCGATCGATCATCCCGGAGATGGGCGGGTTCGTGCCGACCGGCGTGAATCCGAGACTCGTCTGGAACGTTCGCAATGCGCTCGACGCCGAAGGATTTGGTGACATCAAGATCCTCGTTTCGGGCTCGATCGATATCGCGCGGATTCGCGCGTTCGAGGAGGAAGGCGTGCCCGTTGACGCGTATGGCGTCGGAACGGCGCTCACGAGTGGGCGCTTCGGCTTCGTGGCTGACGTGGTGATGCTCGATGGGCAACCGCACTCGCGCGCGGGACGCTCGCTCAAACCCAACGCGCGCATGGAGCGAGTGAGATAGCATGGCGACAGGACCGAAGCTGGACGGTGCCGGGCAGGCGAAGCTGGAAACGCTGGAGGAGGCGACGGCACAGCTCCAGCGACTGCACGGCATCGTCGAGCGCATGGCGGTGGCCGTGCGGACGCAGCAGGACACCGCGCAGTTCGGCGCCCAGATTCGGCGGACGGGCGCGCCGCTCGCGGGGCTGCTCAAGGGTCAGTTCGGAATGATCGCGGACCAGGTCACCGCGATGCTGCTCGTGGCAACGCGTGGCGGCGGGGAGCAGAACAAGGTCCGCGCGCTGCGCGAGTCAGTGGCGCAGCTCCGTATGCAGATCGAGATCGCGATCGCGCGAACGAAGGAAAAGCACACGATCCCCGACGATCCGCACTGAATCACGCTCGGCGCGCGACCCACGATTCTCCCTCTGGAAAGTACCGTCGCGTACATCACGCGCGAAGCTTGATTCGTCTCCGAGCGACCAATACCTTTGGTTGGCTGATGGACAATTGCTGTTGTCGAACGTTGGCCGATGCATGAACAACGTCGTGGCGCCATAAGGCGCTCGTCGCGTCTCTTCACACCGCCGGTTTACGGGACACGAATGCACCGGAAGACTCACCTGCGCCAGCTCGCTTCGGTCGCCCTCCTCACCGGACTCGCGCTGGCACTCGCAGGGTGCGGCTCGTACGGTTCGGACTACCCTAACTCGACGTTCAACCACACGACCGAGTTCAACGCGGCGATCGACTCGCTGTGGGACAAGCTCCTCTTCTGGGGGACGCTCGTGTTCGTGCTCGTCGAGGGTATTCTGCTGTACACGATCATTCGCTTCCGCCGTCGCAGCGATGCCGACGAACCGAAGCATGTCCACGGCAACACGTTTCTCGAGATCGCGTGGACGGTCGCGCCAGCGATCATTCTCGTCTTCATCGCGATTCCGACGGTACGCACGATCTTCGTGACGCAGGCGCGTGCGGTTCCGAACGCGCTTCAGGTCGAGGTCGTTGGACACCAGTGGTGGTGGGAATTTCGCTACCCGCAGTACACGCAGCAGACGGCGGCAGGGCGCGTGGACACGCTCGTCACCGCGAACGAGCTGTACCTGCCCATCGGGCGGACGGTAAACTTCGCGCTCAAGACCAAGGACGTGTTGCACTCGTTCTGGATCCCGCAGCTCGGCGGAAAGCGCGACCTCATCTCGAACCACACGAACTATCTGTGGTTCACACCGGACTCGTCGCTCTCCACGAACGTCTTCAACGGCTTCTGTGCGGAGTACTGCGGGGCATCGCACGCGAACATGCGGTTCCGGACGTTCGTCGTGTCCCCGGCGGAGTTCGACCGGTGGACGGCGCATCAGATGACGCCAGCGGCGCTCGCGGCACCTGCCCCTGCGGCGAACCCGGTTACGGACACGGCGCAGCGCACGGCCGGCGCCGCCGCCCAGGCCGCCTCGGCCACCCCGCCTGCGGCCGCAGCGCCCGTGGCGGCGCAGCAGGCGGCCGCGTACGCGTTCCCGGTCGATTCGGTGCCTGCGTACGCCCGGCCCGCGACGCCCGTCCCGGCAGGCCTGACGTTCCCCGACAACGTGACGGGCGATGCGCAACGCGGGCGCGAGCTCTTCGCCCGAAGCGCGTGTCTCGGATGCCACGCGATCCGCGGCACGGTTGCCGCGTCGCCCATTGGGCCGAACCTCACGCACATTGGCTCACGCTCCACGCTCGCCGCGGGACTCTACCCGAACGACGCGCGGCACCTCGCGTTGTGGATCAAGAACGCGCGCCTCATGAAGCCCGGGGCCGCCATGCCGACGCTCGGGCTCGGCCAGCGCGATCCCGTCACGGGCGCAACCGTCTCGCAGGCGCTGGGCGGGCTCAACGACCAACAGATCGCGGACCTTGTGGCGTACCTGCAGGCACTTCGATAGCCGTTCGAATCGGCGGGCACCAGGCGCCCGCCGAATGCACGCGCGGACGTGATGGATCGTACCTAACGACGCCGACCGACACTCACCTCGCAGCAACCCTCTAGACGCCATGGCCACTGTCGCCGCATCACCGACGTACGCGGGCACCACATCCGGAGAACAGACGGGACTCTGGAGCTGGCTGACCACCGTCGACCACAAGCGGATCGGCGTGCTCTATCTCTATACGTCGCTCTTCTTCTTCATCTTCGGCGGTGTGGAGGCGGTCATCATTCGGGCCCAGCTCATGGGTCCGAACCGGGACCTCGTGTCGGCTGAGATGTACAACCAGCTGTTCACGATGCACGGCACGACGATGATCTTCCTGGCGATCATGCCGCTCTCGGCGGCGTTCTTCAACTTCCTCATCCCGCTCCAGATCGGCGCGCGTGACGTCGCGTTCCCGCGACTCAACGCCTTCAGCTACTGGGTGTATCTGTTCGGTGGCCTCTTCATCACGCTGCCCATCTTCTTCGGCGCGGCACCGGATGGCGGTTGGTTCGGCTATACGCCGCTCAGTACCCGCCAGTTCTCGCAAGGCCTCAACCTCGACTTCTGGGTGCTCGGGCTCCAGATCCTCGGCATCTCGTCGCTCGCCGCGGCCTTCAACTTCATCACGACGATCATCAACCTGCGTGCGCCCGGCATGAACCTCATGCGCATGCCGATGTTCACGTGGATGTCGTTCGTCGTGCAGTTCCTCCTCATCCTCGCCTTCCCCGTCATCACGATCGCGCTCGTGTTCCTGCAGTTCGACCGGTTCTTCGGAACGAACTTCTACGCGATCGGCGCCGGCGGCGACCCCCTGCTCTGGCAACACCTGTTCTGGATCTTCGGCCACCCGGAGGTCTACATCCTGATCCTGCCGGCGTTCGGGCTCGTGTCCGAGGTGCTGCCCACGAACTCGAAGAAGCCGCTGTTCGGGTATCCCGTCATGGTGTACTCGGGCATCCTGATCGGCTTCCTCGGCTTCGGGGTGTGGGCGCACCACATGTTCTCGGTCGGCATGGGTCCCATCGCCGACACGGTGTTCGGGCTGACGACGCTCCTCATCGCGATTCCGACGGGCGTGAAGATCTTCAACTGGATCTTCACGATGTGGGGGGGATCACTCCGCTTCACGACCGCGATGAAGTTCGCGATCGGCCTGGTCGCGCTGTTCACGATCGGCGGCATTTCCGGTGTCTCGCACGCCTCACCACCCGCGGACCTGCAGCAGACCGACACCTATTACATCGTCGCGCACTTCCACTACGTGCTCTTCGGCGGCTCGATCATGGGCATCTTCGCCGGGATCTATCATTACTTCCCGAAGATGTTCGGCCGGATGATGGATGAGCGGCTCGGCAACTGGCACTTCTGGCTCAATTTCATCGCGATGAACCTGACGTTCTTCCCGATGCACATGTCCGGGCTGCTCGGGATGCCGCGACGCATCTACACGTACGACGCGGGCCAGGGCTGGGACACGTTCAACATGATCTCCAGCATCGGCGCGTTCCTGCTCGTCCCCGCGACCGCGATCTTCATCTGGAACTTCTTCCGCAGCAAAGCGCGCGGTCCCGTCGCCTCGGACAACCCGTGGGATGCGGCCACGCTCGAGTGGTCCATCCCCTCGCCGCCGCCGGAATACAACTTCGCACAGATCCCGCTCGTCGAATCGCGCTACCCGCTCTGGGACGTCACGCATCCCGAGCGCACCGCGGAAATCCCGCACACGCACGAGGGTTGGGGCGACCAGGAGAAGGCGGCCGATGCGAAGCCGGTGCACGTCGAGACCGAGCGCCGCACCGCGAAGGAGCTCGGCATCCCGATGCCGCTGCCGACCATCAAGCCGCTGCTCGTCGCCCTGAGCATCATCGTCATGTTCTCGGGGTTGTTGTTCATTCACCGTGAGTCCAAGACGCTCGCCCTGACGCTGATGCTCGGCGGGGCGATGATGCTCGCGGGCTTCCTGTACGCCTGGCTCCTGAGTCCGTTGGAGGAAGCGCACTAATGGCCGCGTCACCTGCGCTCGACCACGTCGAAGCCGGCCCGCACGGGCATCACTACACGACCACGGGACTCGATAGCCGGAAGATCGCTATCTGGGCGTTCATCGGGTCGGAGTGCATGCTGTTCGCGTCGCTCATCTCGACGTACCTGATCTACAAAGGCCGAAGCGTCGTCGGGCCATTTCCGCATGAGGCGTGCAACCCGCCGGCGTGCGCGACGCCGCTCCCGGCCATTCTGGACATCCCCGTCACGTCGGCGTCGACGTTCGTGCTGCTCATGTCGTCGCTCGCAATGGTGCTGGCGCTCGCCGCCGTCGAGAACCGCAACATTCCGAAGCACACGACCGGCGACCGCATCCTGGGCTCGTCGAAGCTGTGGCTGTGGGTCACCTGCATCCTCGGCGCAACGTTCCTCGGGTTTCAGGCCTACGAGTTCACGTCGTTCGTCCGCGAAGGGCTGACGATTCGCACGAACCTCTTCGGCTCGTCGTTCTTCACGCTCACCGGTTTCCACGGCGCGCACGTCACCGCCGGTGTGCTCTGGCTCGGGACACTGCTGGCCATCGACTACAAGCGCGGTCTCCAGCCGTCGGACGCCATCAACGTCGACATCGCGGCACTGTACTGGCACTTCGTCGACGTCGTCTGGATCGCGATCTTCACGCTCGTCTACCTCATCCAGTAAAGGGGCTGTTCATGGCTCACCAGGATCAGACCCCCGGCGGGGGACACGGCAGCCACGCACCCGGCGCGCACGCGCCGGCACACGAGGCACACGCGCACCCGACGTGGAAGCAGTACAAGTGGGTCGCCCTTATCCTCACGGTCATCACGATCATCGAGGTGTGGGTGTACTACATCCCGTCGTTCGTCGCCACGAAAATGTTCGTGCCGAGCCTGTTGATCATGTCGGCCGTGAAGTTCGCCATCGTCGTCCTGTATTACATGCACCTCAAGTACGACGCCCGTCTCTTCCGCGCGTTGTTCACCGGACCGCTGATCATCGCCATCCTGACGATCATCAGTCTGATGTTCCTGTTCGGGCACCTG